>NC_007643.1:4112500-4352825 GCF_000013085.1 Rhodospirillum rubrum ATCC 11170 | reverse complement strand
CAAATACTAGGGGGATTCCTGATCCCTTCATCCCTTATGGACTAAAATCAGGGAGAAAAGAGGAATCAACCCACCGGCACATTTTCAGAAGACGCCACCGCTCGGCGGCACGTTGGAAAGATTATGACTGTGCTGCCGGTAATACAACGAGACTGAAAGGTGAACATCGAAATTTCGCGCGTTGACACCAGATTTTGGGTCTCGCCTTTCCAGACCCACAAGAGAGGGGGAAAAACGGCCGATTTCCGGGGTTTTTTGGACCAGGGGAGGACCAAAGGTCCAGGGTTGGAGCGGGGACTCCCCGTCAGCGCCGGCCGGGGCGGCGGTGGCCGCCGAGAAGACAAAAAAACACGCCTAGGTTGCCCCAAGCGTGCCGACGGCGCTCTTCCATTCGTAATCGCCAAAGCTGACCGGCCCCGGTTTCACGAAGCCATGCCAAAGAAGGCGCCACCCCCGAAAGGGGTCATGTCGCTTATCGGCCCCCGGGAGGGGGCCTTATCGCTTCATCATCCCGCTCCGCCGAAGCGGAGCAGGACGGCGCCACTTAGGCGCCGATCGCCTTGATCCGGGCCGACAGCCGGGAGATCTTGCGCGAAGCGGTGTTCTGGTGAAGAACGCCCTTGGTCACGCCGCGCTGCACTTCCGGCATGGCGATCTGGAAAGCCGCCTTGGCGGCATCCTTGTCACCGCTGGCGATCGCCGCTTCGACCTTCTTGACGAAGGTACGGATACGGCCGATGCGGGCGTGGTTGATCTCGGAGCGGCTGGCGTTGCGCAGAATGCGCTTCTTCGCCGACTTATGGTTGGCCATGGAGGGTCCCTGCTCGACATCTCAAGAAAAAGGGTTCCGCCGCGTTCCGGCCCGGACAGCCAGAGCGCGCGGAAGGGCGGCTTTATAGGATGGACCTGTCCATCCGTCAAGGAAAACGCTTGCCCGCGACTTCGGCGCCGCCTCAGCGGTCGGTGAAACTGGGCTGACGCTTTTCGATGAAGGCGTTCATGCCTTCCTTCTGGTCGTCGGTGGCGAAACTCGCCTGGAAAAGCCGGCGCTCGAATCGGACACCCTGGGCCAGGGTGGTCTCATAGGCGGCATTGACCGCCTCCTTGACCATCATGGTGATCGGCAGGCTTTTATCGGCGATCGCCTCGGCGATCTTCAGCACCTCGTCCTTGAGATCGTCCACCGGGACGATGCGGCTGACGAGGCCGCATTTCCAAGCCTCGTCGGCATCCATCATCCGCCCGGTCAGACACATGTCCATCGCCTTGGACTTGCCGACGAAGCGGGTCAGACGCTGGGTGCCGCCGGCGCCGGGCAGGGTGCCCAGGTTGATTTCGGGCTGGCCGAATTTGGCGTTCTGGGCGGCGATGATGAAATCGCACATCATCGCCATCTCGCAGCCACCGCCCAGGGCGAATCCGGCCACGGCGGCGATGATCGGCTTGCGGCAGGTGGTCACCCGCTCCCAGCCCTTGGTGATGAAGTCTTCGAGATAGGCGTCCATATAGGACTTTTCGGCCATCTCCTTGATATCGGCGCCGGCGGCGAAAGCCTTGTCCGAGCCGGTCAGGACGATGACGTGGACGTTCACATCGGCCTCGAAGGCGTCGAGGGCGGCGCCGAGATCGCGGACCAACCCGGCCGAAAGGGCATTGAGCGCCTTGGGCCGGTTGAGCGTGACGATGCCCACTTTACCGTTGGTTTCCACGAGAATGTTTTCGTAGGCCATCTGAGCCTGCTCCCTCAATGGTGGTAGGATCATGCGGGATTGTCGGGCCGCCCGTGGGCGGGCGGCGGGCGGACCGGGGGCCGCCGCCAAAGGGTAAGCCGCTGGCGCGGCTCAGCCGTCGGGGGCCAGGGAAAACCGGACCGTCAGGGCGGGGGACTCGCCGATGAAATCGAGATCAAGGGTTTCTCCCTCGCGGGCGAAGGAACTCGGACCCGAGATCTTCCAGCCAAGCTGGGGCAGAGTCGAGCGATAGAACTCAAGGACGCGGGCCCGCTTCACCGGACCGCTGGCGAAGGCCTCAACCAAGCGCCCCCCGGTGGCTTCGAAGACCATTCCCGAATCGGGAACCGGGGCGAGACCGGGCATCAGGGGCACGTCCTCGGTGCCGCGCACGAATTTCACCGGGGCCTCGGCTTCGGCTTGAAAGGCCGCCGCCGGCGGCACCACGATCACCGATCCCAGCAGGGTTATCGCGGCGAAACCACCGGCGATCAGCATGGGGGCAAAAGCTACCGATCGAGTCGAAAGGTAGCGGCGGCTCGGGGGCTTTCCCTGGAGTCTTGGCGCGTTCATGGGCCGGAGACTACACCATCACCGCTGACGACGCCCGCAGAAAAAGGTGGATCGCCCGGACTGGACCATCCGTTCGATGCCGCCGGTCCGCGCCACATCGCAGTCGCAGCCCGGGCAGGGTTGGCCGACGCGATCGTAAACGGCGAAGCGGTGCTGAAAATAGCCCAAAGCCCCATCGGTCTGGCGATGGTCGCGCAACGACGAGCCGCCCGCGGCGATGGCTTCGCCCAAAACGGCGCGAATCGCCGCCACCAGCGCCTCGGCCCAGGCGCCGGTGACGCTGGCCGCCGGGCGCAGCGGCGAAATGCCGGCGCGGAACAAGGCCTCGCTGACATAGATATTGCCAAGCCCGGCCACCACGCCCTGATCAAGCAGCGCCGCCTTGATCGGCGCCTGACGGCCGTTCAGCCGGCGCACCAGGACCTCGGCGTCGAAAGCCTCGGACAGCGGCTCGGGACCAAGCTTGGCCAGCAGCGGGTGATCATCCAGAGTCTCGGGCTCGGCCAGGGTGATCAGACCGAAGCGCCGGGGGTCGCGAAAGGTGACGCGCAGGCCAGCCTCGGTTTCGAACAAAATATGATCATGGGGCCCCGGTTCGGCATGACCGGCCAGCGGCCCAACGGTCATGCTGCCCGACATGCCAAGATGGATCAGCGCCACCGGCCCATCGATCATGCGTAATAACAGATACTTAGCCCGGCGATCGAGACTACCGACAACCTTTCCGGTCAGCCGTTGGACCAGATCGACCGGGATCGGCAGACGCAGCGCCGGCCGTCGCGCCGCCACCCGGCTTAGCCGTTCTCCGACAAGAGCCGGGGTCAAGCCCAAGCGCACGGTTTCCACTTCGGGTAATTCTGGCATATGGTCCGCTTCCCTTGGGGTTCCCCGCCAAGATGGCGCGGGACGCACCCCGTTCTCCGGGGCGCCAACGTTCGTGTGGCGTGGCCCCGTCGCTTATACTAAGGTGCGCGGCATGACGCAGGAAACTGATACGACACACTTTGGCTTCCGTACCGTCAAGGCGGCGGAAAAGGCCAGTCTCGTGCGCGGAGTCTTCGACTCCGTCGCTCCCCGCTACGACCTGATGAACGACCTGATGAGCGGTGGCATTCACCGGGTCTGGAAGGACGCCTTCGTCGATTGGCTCGATCCCCGCCCGGGGCGCGCCTATCTCGACTTGGCCGGCGGCACCGGCGATATCGCCTTCCGCATTCTGGAACGCAGCCGCCGCAAAGTGGCCGAGGGCGTCGCCCCGGCCCATGTGACGGTTTGCGACATCAACAAGGAAATGCTCAGCGTCGGCCGTGATCGCGCGATCGATCGCGGCATCGTCAGCGGCCTGTCATGGACCTGCGGCGACGCCGAGGCCGTTCCCTTGCCCGACCGCAGCGTCGATGCCTATACCATCGCCTTCGGCCTGCGCAACGTCACCCATATCGACGCCGCCCTGGCCGAGGCGCGGCGCGTGCTCAAGCCCGGCGGCCGTTTCCTGTGCCTGGAATTCAGCAAGGTGGTGGTGCCGGTCCTTGACCAGCTTTACGACCTTTATTCCTTCAAGATGTTGCCGATCATGGGCCGCTACGTCGCCCGTGACGAGGAAGCCTATCGCTATCTGGCCGAGAGCATCCGCAAGTTCCCGCCCCAGGAAGAACTTCTGGCGCGCATGGAAGCCGCCGGCCTTGGTCAGGTCCGCTATCGGAACCTGTCGGGCGGCATCGCCGCCATGCATTCGGGACGGCGCCTCTGACATGATTGGCCACCTCCGTAATCTGACCCGGTTGATCACCATCGCCCGGGTTCTGGCGCGTCACGATGCCCTGTTCCCGCTGGAGCGCCTGGGGGTGGCCAAACCGGCCGTCTGGATCGCCAAGGCGGCCAGCCGCCGCAATGTGCCAGGCCGTCCGGGCGAAAAGCTCGCCGCCGCCTTTGGCGAATTGGGTCCGTCCTTCATCAAGCTTGGCCAAGCATTGTCGACGCGGGCCGATCTGATGGGCGAAGAGGTCGCGGCCGACCTGTCCAATCTGCAAGACTCGCTGCCGCCCTTCCCCTTCGAGGATGTCCGCCGCACGGTGGAAACCGAACTGGACCGGCCCCTTGAAAGCGCCTTCAGCGTTTTCGATCCGGTGCCGGTGGCGGCGGCGTCGATCGCCCAGGTTCATTTCGCCATCACCGCCCCCGATGCCGAGGGCCATACCCGCGAAGTCGCGGTCAAGGTTCTGCGCCCCGGCGTCGAGGAGGCCTTCCGCCGCGATATCGATCTGCTGTTCTGGCTCTCGCGGCTGGTGGAATTCGCCCAGCCCCAGTGGCGCCGGCTGCGCCCGGTGGAAAACGCCCGAGCCTTCGAGGAATCGGTCGTCATCGAGATGGACCTGCGCTTCGAAGCCGCCGCCGCCTGCGAACTGGCCGAGAATTTCGCCGATGATCCGACCTTCCGCGTGCCGGCCATCGACTGGCAGCGCACCGGCCGGCGAATCATGACCCAAGAACGGGTGCGCGGCCTGCGCATCGACGAGCCCGACAAGCTGATCGCCGCCGGCCTCGATCCCCGGGTGCTGGTCGGCAACGCCGCCAACGCCTTCTTCAGCATGGTCTTCCGCGACGGCTTCTTCCACGCCGACCTCCACCCCGGCAATATGTTCGTCGATGCCGAGGGGGTTCTGGTCGCCGTCGATTTCGGCATCATGGGCCGAATCGACCGCCAGACCCGGCGCTATCTGGGCGAGATGCTGCTGGGCTTCCTGACGGGCAATTATCGCCGCGCCGCCGAGGTCCATTTCGAGGCCGGCTGGGTTCCCGCCGATAAATCGGTCGAGGGCTTCACCCAGGCCTGCCGTTCGATCGCCGAACCGATCATGGGCCGGCCGCTCAACGAGATTTCCGTCGCCCGCCTGCTTGGTCAGTTGTTCCAGGTCACCGAGACCTTTGACATGCAGGCCCAGCCCCAGTTGCTGCTTTTGCAAAAAAGCATGCTGGTGACCGAGGGCGTCGGCCGCACCCTGGCCCCCGATGTCAATATGTGGGAGCTTTCCCGCCCGCTGATCGAATCGTGGATGGCCGACAACCTCGGTCCCCAGGCCCGGTTGGCCGATGGCATGAAGACGCTCAGCGACTCGGTGGGCCGGCTGCCGCGTCTGCTGGAATCGGCCGAGAACCTGCTGGGCGGCATGGATAAGGGCGGCTTCCGCCTGCACCCGGAAACGGTCAAGGCCCTGCGCGGCAATCGCGGCCCCTTGAGCGGGGTGATCACCGTCGCCCCCTGGCTGATCGCCATCGTGCTGGGCGTACTGCTTTTCCTCAAAGAGTCCTAAGCACCCCCGGGCGATCGCCGGCCCCGGCCTTGCCGCCGGGAGCGCCTCCCCAGCGCTCTGAACCAGAGTGCGACGACGATTTTCTTCACTCTCGAATTGCCGGCGGTGCGCGGGGAGCAAGCCTCACGCCCACCGCCGCCGCGATTTCACGGAAATTCCGTGGGACTCTCCTTGCCAAGGTCCTTGCGAATTTGTTCAATTCGCCCCCTATAACCCTTTGCCGGTCCGTTTAGTCCCCTTCTAACCCTTGCGGGTGGGGGACCATCGCCAGAACCGGCGAGTCCGGCGGCCTTGTGCTGTCGCCGCCCGACCGCAAACGGAGCCCCATAGCGTGAACGACAAGCGCATCTTGTTGATCGTGGCGGGCGGCATCGCCGCCTATAAGTCGCTCGACCTCATCCGCCGCCTGCGCGATCAAGGGGCCCGGGTCCGCTGCGTCCTGACCCGGGGTGGCAGCCAGTTCGTCACGCAGCTGTCGCTTGCGGCGCTGTCGGGCGAGCCGGTCTATCAGGATCTGTTCTCGCTGACTGATGAAACCGAGATGGGCCATATCCGCCTGTCGCGCGAGGCCGATATCGTCGTGGTTGCCCCGGCGACCGCCGATCTGCTGGCCAAGATGGCCGGGGGCCATGCCGATGATCTGGCCAGCACCACCTTGCTCGCCACCGACAAGCCGGTTCTCGTCGCCCCGACGATGAACCTGTTCATGTGGGCCCATCCGGCGACCAGGGCCAATATGGCCCTGCTTGAAAGCCGTGGCATCCATCGCGTCGGCCCCGGATCGGGCGATATGGCTTGCGGGGAACAGGGCGAGGGGCGGATGGCCGAGGTGCCCGAGATCCTCGCCGCCATCAAACGGGTGCTTGGCCTGTCGCCGGCCGCGCCCGGCCCCTTAAGCGGCCGCCACGCCCTGGTGACCAGCGGCCCCACCCACGAACCGATCGATCCGGTGCGCTATATCGCCAACCGTTCCTCGGGCCATCAGGGCCATGCCATCGCCGGGGCCCTGGCCCGGCTTGGCGCCCGCGTCACCCTGGTCAGCGGCCCGACAGCCCTGGCCGATCCGCCGGGAACGACGGTGGTGCGCGTCACCACGGCGCGCGAGATGCTGGCCGCCTGCCAGCAGGCCCTGCCCGCCGATATCGCCGTCTGCGCCGCCGCCGTCGCCGATTGGACGGTGACCCATCCGGCGACCCATAAAACCAAGAAGGCCGCCGGCGCGCCGCCGCCGGTCCTCGCCCTCAGCCCCAATCCCGATATCCTGGCCAACCTCGCCGCCGCCGGACCCCAGCGCCCCGCCCTGGTCGTCGGCTTCGCCGCCGAGACCGAGGAGGTCGTCGCCCAGGCCTCGGCCAAGCGCCTGCGCAAGGGCTGCGACTGGATCATCGCCAATGACGTGTCCGAGGCTGGCAATGGCGGTCGCGGCACCGTCTTCGCCAGCCCCGACAACACGGTGCATGTGATCACCGCCGAAGGCGTCGAAGACTGGCCGACCCTGTCCAAGGACGTGGTCGCCCACCGCTTGGCCGGGCGCATCGCCGCGACGCTGACCGACCGGGCCGCCGCCCCCTGCCCCTCCCCCGCGCAGAAGGGATCTTTGGCATGATCAGGCTTTCCAAAAAGATGCTCTTCGCCATCGAGGCGGTGCTTGATATCGCCTATCACGCCGGCGGCGAACCGGTGCAAAGCCGCGAGATCACCCGCCGCCAGGGCATCCCCCGGCGCTATCTGGAACAGACCCTGCAGCATCTGGTGCGCAGCGGCGTGCTGACCGGCGTGCGCGGCCCGCGCGGCGGCTACCGGCTGGCCCGCGAACGCCGGCGCATCACCATCGGCGAAATCGTCCGCGTCGTCCGCGACCTGGAAGCCATCGACGAGGCGGTCGATGAACTGCCCGGCTCGGATCTTGGCCGTCAGGTGGTGCGGCCGCTGTGGAACGAATTGCACGACGAGTTGATGGTCAAGCTCGACACCCTCACCGTCGATGACCTGTGTACCCGCGCCTATCGCGACGGCATTCCCAGCGAAGCCGAAAAGAACCTGGATTTCACCATCTGACCGCGACGGCGGCGCCCGGGCGGTGTCCGGCTAAGCGGGTGGCCAAGCCCGGGAAAACGCCGGGAATCATTTGACATCGGCCGATGCCGGTGTAAATACAGATCAATAGGTGTTTATGCCTTTCTAATTACACAATGGAACTGGAAAAAGCCATGACCGTGATCGCTCCGTCCGCCGCCTCCGAGTCCGTCGGCACCAGCGCGACCGACATCGAGTTCCGCGGCAAGGTCTATGACTCGATCGTCGACACCATCGGCGCCACGCCGCTGGTCCGGCTGGCGCGCTTTTCCAAGGCCCATGGCGTGGTCGCCGACCTGCTTGGCAAATGCGAATTCTTCAATCCGCTGGCCAGCGTCAAGGACCGCATCGGCTTCGCCATGATCGATGCCGCCGAACGCGACGGCCGCATCAAGCCCGGCGCCACCCTGGTCGAACCGACCTCGGGCAATACGGGCATCGCCCTGGCCTTCGTTTGCGCCGCGCGCGGCTACCGGCTGATCTTAACCATGCCCGAAAGCATGTCGATCGAGCGCCGCAAGATGCTGACCCACCTCGGCGCCGAAATCGACCTGACCCCGGCGGCCAAGGGCATGAAGGGCGCCGTCGCCCGCGCCCAGGAACTGGTCGAGAGCATTCCCGGCGCCGTGCTGCTTCAGCAGTTCGACAATCCGGCCAACCCCGAGATCCATCGCCAGACCACCGCCCAGGAAATCTGGAACGATACCAACGGCGCCGTTGATATCGTGGTGTCGGGCGTGGGCACCGGCGGCACGGCGACCGGCATCGCCAGCGTCCTCAAAAAGCTCAAGCCCAGCGTCAAGCTGGTGGTCGTCGAGCCCGAGGACAGCCCGGTGATCAGCGGTGGCGCCCCGGGGCCCCACAAGATCCAGGGCATCGGCGCCGGCTTCATTCCGGGCAATCTCGATGTCAGCCTGATCGATGAAGTGGTCAAGGTCGCCAACGAAACCGCCTTCGCCACCGCCCGCGCCGTCGCCCGTCAGGAAGGCGTGCCGGTGGGGATTTCCTCGGGCGCGGCCCTGGCCGCCGCCGTCGAGGTCGGCCAGCGCCCGGAAAACAAGGATAAAACCCTGGTGGTCATCCTGCCCAGCTTCGCCGAGCGCTATCTGTCGACGCCGCTGTTCGAGCAGCCCTGAGCGGCCGATCGCCCCGGGCGGGGTGGTGGCTCTCGCCCCGGGCGGGGCGGTGGCTCTCGCCCCAGGCGGGGCGGTGGCTGTTGAACTCGGCGCGGATTCCCGGTAACCCGGGGGTCCGCGCCGTTTTCCCTTTGCCGTCCTGGATCCCCCCGCCCATGGATTTCACCGAAGAACAGATCCACCGTTACGCCCGCCATATCCTGCTGCCCGAGGTCGGCGGCACCGGTCAGGCCCGCCTGCTGGGCGCCCGGGTGCTGGTGGTCGGCGCCGGCGGCCTCGGCTCGCCGCTGGTGCTGTATCTCGCCGCCGCCGGCGTCGGCACCATCGGCGTCATCGATGCCGATGTCGTCGACCTGTCGAACCTGCAGCGCCAGATCCTGCACACCACCGAGCGCATCGGCATGACCAAGGTCGACAGCGCCGCCGCCGCCGTCGCCGCGATCAATCCCGGCGTGCGCCTTGAGACCCACACCGAGCGGCTGACCGCCGCCAATGCCCTGGAGTTGATCGGCGCCTATGATCTGGTGGCCGATGGCAGCGACAATTTTCCCACCCGCTTTCTGATCAACGACGCCTGCCACCTGCTGGGCAAGACCCTGGTCAGCGCCGCGGTGCTGCGCTTCGATGGCCAGCTTTCCACCTTCCGCACCCATCAGGGCGGGCCCTGTTATCGCTGCCTGTACCCCGAGCCGCCACCCGAAGGATCGGTGCCGACCTGCGCCGAGGCCGGGGTCCTGGGCGCCGTTGTCGGCACCATGGGCAGCCTGCAGGCGACCGAGGTGATCAAGGAGCTTCTGGGCATCGGCCGCTCGATGGCCGGGCGGCTGCTGATCTGCGACGCCCTGGCCGGCGGCTTCCGCGAGGTCCGGCTCAAGCCCGATCCCGCCTGCCCGCTCTGCGGCGCCCAACCGACGATCACCGATCTGTCCCTCCACGCCGATCAGGCCGAGGGATCCGTCTGTGCCGGGTGATCCCGCCGCGCCCGCGCCCGGCATCGCCGGCCTGTCGGCGGTGGTGCTCTCGGATGCCTTCGAGCGCGTCCATTACGCCCTGGTCCTAGCCAGCGCCGCCGCCGCCCTGGGTCAGCCCGCCCTGCTGTTCTTCACCCTGGGGGCGACCAGGGCCCTGGCGCGGACCGCCCGCCCCTCCACGCCCCCGCCCGGGGTCACGGGGGATGTCAGCCCCGGCTGGCGGGCGCTCGCCCCTTCGCCCGGACATGACACCGCCCTGGCCCAGGATCAGGCCCTGGCGGCGCGCGGCGTCGCCGATTTCGAAACCCTGCTGGAGGCCTGCGTCGCGCTGGGCGTGCGCTTCGTCGTCTGCGAGGCCGGTCTGCGCGCCATCGCCCTGACCCCGGCCGATCTGCGCGACGACCTGCCCTGCGAGGTCGCCGGCGCCGTCACCTGGCTGACCGAGACGCCGGCGGGAGCCGCCACCTTGATGGTATAAGACTATTGGTATGAGGCTGGGGATGAGAGGGCCACGCCTACACGTAACAGGCGTGGTTCACCCTCTTTTTACGCTCATTGGTTAATTTTTCGGGGCGCAGACGGCCCTGGATTGAGCTCGTCTCCGGGGCCGGCCGCGCGTCGGACCACCCCTCGAAGGAGACAACCCCATGGGCCACGCTTTTGCCGATCCATCCCGCCTGACCGCCTTGCCCAGCCTGCCCCCATCCCTGGCCCTGGCCGCGCGCCGGCGGGCCATCCTTAGCCTCGCCACCCGCCTGAGCCAGGATCGGGCGCTGTTCGAACGTTTGCTGCGCCGGGCCGCAGTCGAGGCCGGCGGGGATGGCCGGATCGGTCTGGACATCCGGCGGCGGCTGCGGGCGCGGCGGGCCGAAGGCACCTTGGGCCCCTGGTGGCATTGCGCCCATCAGGAGCTTTTCGCCCTAGCGATCGCCGCCCGCCGTTTCGGCGCCGCCGCCTGATCCGGGGGCCGCCCAAGGCCCCCCGTCAGGGCGCAGGCCCGCCCGCGCCCCGCCGCCGTCACCCTTCCGCCTTAAAGGCCGCCCTGGTCCCGCAAGGGCTCAGAGCATGGTGGGCAGAACCCGGTCGGGAGGCTTGTGACCATCGACGAAGGTCTTGATGTTGATCAGAACCTTCTCGCCCATGTCGATCCGCCCCTCCAGCGTCGCCGAGCCCATGTGGGGGAGCAGCAAGACGTTGTTCATGGCGACCAGCTTGGGATTGACGGCGGGTTCGTATTCGAAGACGTCAAGGGCCGCACCGGCCAGGTCCCCCTTCGCCAGCATGCGCACCAGGGCGTTCTCGTCGATCACCTCGCCGCGCGCCGTATTGACCACATAGGCCTCGGGCCGCAGCAGCGCCAAGCGCCGGGCCGACAACAGATGATAGGAGGCCGGGGTATGGGGACAGTGGATCGAGACCACGTCCATCCGCGCCAGCATCTGATCGAGGCTTTCCCAATAGGTGGCGTCGAGTTCCTGTTCCAGGCTTTCGTGCAGCCGGCGGCGGTTGTGGTAATGGATGGTCATGCCAAAGCCCCGGGCGCGCCGGGCGACGGCGCGGCCGATCCGCCCCATGCCGATGATGCCCAGGCGCTTGCCCCAGATGCGGTGGCCCAGCATATGGGTCGGGCTCCAGCCCAGCCACTGGCCCTCGCGCACCATGCGCTCGCCCTCGGCCAGCCGACGCGGCACGGCCAGGATCATCGCCATCGTCATATCGGCGGTGTCTTCGGTCAGAACGTCGGGGGTATTGGTGACGGTGACGCCGCGCTGATGGGCGGTGGCCACGTCGATATGGTCGATGCCGGTGCCGAAATTGGCGATCAGCCGCAGCGACTCCCCGCAATGGGACAGCACGCCGCCATCGATGCGGTCGGTCACCGTGGGAACCAGCACATCGGCCTCCGCCACGGCCTGGCAGAGTTCTTCCCGGGTGAACGGATGGTCATCGACGTTCAGCCGGGCATCGAACAGCTCCGCCATGCGGGTTTCGATGGCTTCGGGCAACTTACGCGTAACGATGACCAGAGGCTTGGCCTGCGGCATAGAGGAAACTCCCGGTTACGGCTGAGCGGTCCGAGGGCGGACGAGGGGAACCCGTTGAGCCGGATTCTCCCGAGGATTGTCGACTTTGCGTAGCAAGACGGCCCCACATTGTCCAGCGGCGCCATGCGTCGAGAGCGGCGGACACCGTGATGGCGGGGCGATCCCCGCGCGCCAGCCTTGACCGAAGGGCGATCGAACCGGTCTAATGGGGTCCGCGCGGCGTTCGTCCCGGGCGCTCCCACACCCATCCCGTCCCGCCTGACAAGCCCTTGAAGAGCCCCGGACCCTTGACGCCATGACCCTTCGCAAGCCCTTTTCCCTCCCGGCCCTCGTCGCGACGATGGTTGCCCTGGCCCTGGTCGTGGCGACTCCGCCGACCAAAGCCCAGGTCGCCCCCGAAGCCGACGAAAACGCCGGGTCGGGGGGCGAGGCGCCCAGCGGCCTGCCGCTTCCCCGATTCGCCTCGTTGCGGTCGGCTCAAATCAATATGCGCTCGGGTCCGGGCACCCGTTATCCGGTGGTCTGGACCTTTCAGAAGCGCGGAATTCCCATAGAGATCCTGGCCGAATACGACAATTGGCGCAAGATCCGCGATCCCGAGGGGTCGGAGGGGTGGGTTCACCGTCACATGCTCTCGGGCGAGCGCACGTTTCTCACCATCGGCGGCCCGCAGATTCTGCGCAGCGACCCTTCGGTGGAAAGCAGGCCTCTGGCCCGTCTGGAGCCGGGCGTGATCGGTAAATTGCTGACATGCCCCAGGGCGACCGCCTATTGCCGGGCCGATGTCGGGGGCTATCTGGGCTGGTTGGCGCGCGATGCCTTCTGGGGGCTCTATCGCGACGAAACCCTGGATTAGGCAACCCGGCGAGGGCCCGGAGTCGGGGGGCCGAGGTCGGGAGGAACAAAGCCGGGAGGGACAAAATTGGGGGGCGAGAAAATCCCACCGGTCCCGGGGGCGCTCGGGACCTGGATCTTCCAACCCGGAAACGGATAAAGATCCGGCGGGATTGGCCGCCGCACCTCGGGCTCTAAAGCCGACGACACCCCGTCCTTGACCGGACAGGGGCGCGCGGATCAGACACCCAGGCGAATAACCAAATCGATGACGCGAACATTGGCGCCGGCCGGGATCTCGGGCAGGCGGTCGATGTTGACGTCGGAGGCCGGAATATCCACCAGCTCCCCCGAAACCTCGAAGTAGAAGTGATAGTGCTCGGAGGTATTGGTATCGAAATAGGAGCGGCCGGGGTCAACGACCACTTCGCGCAAAAGTCCACCTTCTGTGAATTGATGCAACGTATTGTAGACGGTAGCCAGAGATACGGAAACGCCCGCATCCATCGCTTCGGTATGCAGGGTTTCAGCCGTCACATGACGGTTTCCGGCATCGAACATTAACCGGGCCAAGGCCAGACGCTGACGCGTCGGGCGCAGACCCGCTTTTCTTAATTTTTCCAGGATAGGCCTGAACGGACGATGATGGTTCATTTTTTCGGTCCTTACCGCAAGTCCCTAACCATAGCAGAGACTCACGGCAAATTGGAACTAAGTCAATATCCGTTCTAGCTAGGAACTAAATTCCAGGCTGCAAAACCCTTTTCGGTTGCCGGTCAATCGCCCGTCAGGATGCGCTCGACCAACTCGCCCATGGTCGGAATCCGTCCCGAAGTGAAGAACGGATCGGTGGCGAAGCGGAAGGCGTTATGGCCGGCGAACATCAGGTTCTGGTCGACGGGGTGGCCGTGGGCGATTTCCTGGAGGGTCTTTTGAATACAGAACGAGCGGGGGTCGGCGCGCTTGCCGGTGTTGTTCAACTCGTTCTCCGCCCAGTTCGAGAACCCGCAGGCCGACAGGCAGCCCATGCAATTGATCTGGTCGGTCTTGATGCGCTCGGCGCGCTCGGGCGTGACGAAGATCAGCGAGTTATCGGGCGTGCGCATGGCTTCGGTGAAGCCCTGGGCGACCCAGGCATGGGCCAGAACGCTATCCTCGGCGCGCACGAACACCTCGCGGGCGCGCGGGCCGACGGCGAAGCTGGTGGTGTGCTGGCCCTGGGGCTCGGTGAAATAGGTGATCTGGCGGTTGGAGCGCTCGACCAGTTCCTGAAGGAAGTCATTGCGCACGGCCGAGGAGTAGAACCCCGTCGGGCTGAAGCGATGGAGCAACACGTCGCCCGGACGCAAGGTCAGCAGGCGCTGCTTCCACTCGTCGGAAATCGGGCTTTCCTGGGTCAGCAGCGGCCGGGTGCCGAACTGGAAGGCGATCGGCCCCAGCTCGGGGTTTTCAAGCCATTCGGCCCATTCGCGCAGATACCACACGCCGCCGGCCATGATGATCGGCACCTCGGGAGCGCCGACGGCGCGCATCTGGGCGCGCAATTCGGCGACGCGCGGCAGGGGCGGCTGGGGTTCGCGCGGGTTTTCGCTGTTGGACAGGCCATTGTGGCCGCCGGCCAGCCAGGGATCCTCATAGACGACGCCGCCCAGCCATTCGGGGGCCTTGCTATAGGCCCGCTTCCACAGGGCGCGGAAGGCGCGGGCCGACGACACGATGGGATAGTAATAGACGCGGTGGCGGGCGGCGATCTCGGCCACGCCATAGGGCATGCCGGCGCCGCAGGTCACGCCATGGACCAGGCCCTTGGCGCCTTCGAGCACGCCTTCGAGAACCTCGCGGGCCCCGCCCATTTCCCACAGGACGTTGATGTGCATCCGCCCTTCGCCGCGCGCTTCCTCGTGGGCGATGCGGGCCTGGACGATGCCGCCCTTGATGCCGAAGTCGATCAGCTCGCGGTGGCGTTCGCTGCGCGTCCGCCCCTTGTAAACCTGATTGGCCAGGGCGCCGGTCTCGTCATAAAAATCGGCATTCACCGCGCTGATGGTGCCAACACCACCAGCGGCCGCCCAGGCGCCCGAGCTGCGGCCGTTCGTCACCGCAACGCCCTTGCCGCCTTCGACCAGGGGATACACTTCCTTGCCCGATATCAGGAGCGGTTTGATATCTTTCACGAACGCTGCCCTTCCCGTCTGCTTTTCTTGTCCATGGATCCGTCATGGAAATCAAAACGGCAAAATCTCCGCACTCCGCACCGCGCCGGCATCACCGGCCCGTCGGTCCCACGGGATCGTCCCCTGCCTTTTTGTCCCCTTTATCCAGCAAACTTGCCGGTCGGTCGGTAATAATGGCATCCGCACCTTGTTCCCACAAGGCCAGGGCGCGCGACCGGTCATTCACCGTCCAGACGGCGCGGCGCAGGCCCGCCGCCCGCAGGGTTTCCAGCGTTTCGGCCGAGGCGAGCGCATCGTCCAAATGAACGCCGACGCAGCCAAGAGCGCGGGCGCGTTCGATCAACAGGGCGGCGGTCCAGCCATCGGCGGCATCGGCCAGCAGGGCGCGCGGCCAGGGCGTCATCACCCCCTGGGCGGCGATCGCCGCCGCTTCGGCCAAGGCGTCCAGATCGAAACTGGAAATCACCAAGGGCGGCGCGGCCTGGGGCCAGCGCCTTTGGGCGACGGCCAGGGCGGCCCGCGCCGTTTCGGCGGTCCGTCCGGGGCAGGGCTTGAGTTCGATATTGGCTCCCAGCCCGAGCACCGCAAGGGTGTCGAGGGTTTCCGCCAGGGTCGGCACCCGTTCTCCGGCGAAGTCGGCTGAAAACCAGCTTCCGGCGTCGAGGTCCTTGAGATCGGCCAGACAGAGGGCGGCAACCGGCCCCTGCCCGTTGGTCGTACGATCAAGCGTGTCGTCATGAAGGACGATCGGCACGCCTTCGGCCGTCAGCTTGACGTCGAATTCAACCCAGCGCGCTCCGGCCGCCGCGGCGGCCTGGAAACTGGCCAGGGTGTTTTCCGGCGCCGAAGCGGCGGCTCCCCTGTGCCCGATCAGACGGTCGGGCACAGGGGGGTAGGCGATGCCACCAGAGGCGGGAGAAGGAGTCCCAGAAAGACCGGGACGATCGGTCTGAGAGCGGTCGGACATGGTCTTTCCCTTAAGGCCGGACACGCCTTCTCCGCGCGTCGGTCGGGTTGTTACTCTTCCGCGGGGGCCTGCGTCGACAAATCGGCGCCGGTGACCTGATCGACCTGCTTCATCGACAGCTTGATCTTGCCGCGATCGTCAAAGCCGACGCACTTCACCTTCACCTGATCGCCGACATTGACCACATCGCCGACCTTCTTGACCCGGTCCTGGGACAGCTCGGAAATATGGACGAGACCGTCGCGGGTGCCGAGGAAGTTCACGAAGGCGCCGAAGTCCATGATCTTGACCACCTTGCCGGTGTAGACCACGCCAATCTCGGGCTCGGCGACGATGCCCTTGATCCAATCGACGGCGCGCTGGGTCGCTTCGGCATCGGCCGAGGCGATCTTGATCGTGCCGTCGTCTTCGATATCGATCTTGGTGCCGGTGACTTCGGTGATCTCGCGGATGACCTTGCCGCCCGAACCGATGACCTCGCGAACCTTCTGCGGCGGCACCTTGATGGTGGTGATGCGCGGCGCGAAATCGGACACGTCCGACCGGGCGTTGCCCAGGGCCTTGGTCATCTCGCCCAGGATATGGATGCGCCCGTCCTTCGCCTGGTTGAGCGCGACATTCATGATCTCCTTGGTGATCGAGGTGATCTTGATGTCCATCTGCAAGCTGGTGATACCATTGGCGGTACCGGCCACCTTGAAGTCCATGTCGCCGAGGTGATCCTCGTCGCCCAGGATGTCGGAGAGCACGGCGAAGCGCTCGTCTTCCTTGATCAGGCCCATGGCGATACCGGCCACGGCGTTCTTGAGCGGCACGCCGGCATCCATCAGGGCGAGCGAGGTGCCGCAGACGGTGGCCATCGACGACGAACCGTTCGACTCGGTGATCTCGGAGACGACGCGGACGGTGTAGGGGAAGGCGTCCTTGGCCGGCATCATCGGATGGATGGCGCGCCAAGCCAGCTTGCCATGACCGATTTCACGACGGCCCGGAGACCCCATGCGCCCGGCCTCGCCCACCGAATAGGGGGGGAAGTTGTAGTGCAGCATGAAGTTTTCGCGGTATTCGCCTTCCAGGGCGTCGATGATCTGCTCATCCTGGCCGGTGCCGAGCGTGGTGGTGACCAGCGCCTGGGTCTCGCCCCGGGTGAACAGCGCCGAACCATGGGCGCGCGGCAGGATGCCCGGATAGATTTCGATCGGGCGCACGGTCTTGGTGTCGCGACCGTCGATGCGCAGGCCGGTATCAAGGATGGAGCCGCGGACGATGTCCTTCTCCAGATCCTTGAAGGCGGCGCCGGCCAGGGCGAGGGCGGCGTCGTCGCCGGCGAAGGCGGCGGTCACGGCGTCGCGGACGGCATCCACCTTGTCGTGGCGGACCATCTTGTCGGCTTCTTTATAGGCGTCGCGCAGACCGGCTTCGCCGACTTCACGAACCTTGGCGGCCACGGCCTCGGCCTCGGGGGCCGGCGGCTCGATGGCGCGGGGCTCGCGGGCGCACTGTTCGGCCAGGGCGATGATGGCGTCGATGACGGGCTGATAGCCCTCGTGGCCGAACATCACCGCGTCGAGCATCTGCTGCTCGGACAGCTCGTGGGCCTCGGATTCGACCATCAGCACGCCTTCGCGGGTGCCCGCGACCACCAGATCGAGGACCGAGTCGGCCATCTGATCACGGGTCGGGTTCAGCACGAAGGCGCCGTCGATCAGACCGACGCGGGCGGCGCCGATGGGGCCGAGGAAGGGCAGGCCCGACAGGGTCAAAGCCGCCGAGGCGCCGACGATGGCGACGATATCGGGGTTGTTTTCAAGGTCGTGGCACAGAACGGTGCAAACCAGCTGGGTTTCGTTCTTGTAGCCATGAACGAACAGCGGCCGGATCGGCCGGTCGATCAGGCGGGAAACCAGGGTTTCCTTCTCGCTCGGACGACCCTCGCGCTTGAAGAAACCGCCCGGGATCTTACCGGCGGCGAACGTCTTTTCCTGGTAGTTCACGGTCAGCGGAAAGAAATCGAACTTCGACTTCGTCTTCGCGCCGACGGCGGTGCACAGCACCGTGGTGTCGCCCAGGCTGGCCATCACCGCGCCATCGGCCTGACGGGCGATGCGCCCGGTCTCGAGGACCAGCTTGCGCCCGCCCCATTCGATTTCCTTGCGGAACACGTTGAACAGAGACATGCGTTTCTTCATCCTTTTTCGTATCCATCGCCGCCGGATTGCGCCAGCCGCCGGGGGATTCGGAAGGAAAGCCTTCCGTATGCCACGGCGGCCGGAGACCCCCTGGGTCCTCGATGCCTGCATCGTCGCGTGCGCTTCGTGCCGCAACGCCAACGGATCGCCCCGCCAGTCCGGGCGGTTCCGACCGTTTGCCATCCGTGCTCCGCAATCACCGTGATGCCGGGCCTGAATGGAAAACCGGGCAGCGACGCCTTGACGTCCTGCCCGGTGACCCGACTTACTTACGGATGCCGAGGCGTCCGATCAAATCTTCGTAGCGCTTCACGTTCTTGCCCTTGAGGTAATCGAGCAGACGGCGGCGCTGGCTGACCATCATCAGGAGACCACGACGGGAGTGGTTGTCCTTCTTGTGGATCTTGAAGTGCTCGGTGAGGTTGGTGATCCGCTCGGTCAGAATGGCGACCTGCACCTCGGGAGAGCCGGTATCGCCTTCCTTCGTGGCGTAATCCTTGATCATTTCCTGCTTGCGCTCGGGCGTGATCGACATCGGTATGATCTCCTTGTTTCCAGCGCCGTCCCGCGTGGGGATCGGCCTAGAGGTTGACGACGCGCAAGGGGCGGATTTCGCCCTCTACGATTTTTGCCAAAGCCACCAGTTTTCCATTGAGCAGCGCCTGAACGGTTTCGCCTTGGGCGAGTCCGTTCAGGGGGGTCCGGCTTGCCAGATGCAAGAGGGACACGGGCTGTCCTTGGGACAGGCGACGGGCCTCCGCTTCCGTCAAAGGCACGGCCGGGATGTCGGCCAGCGCGGCCTCGATGGGAAGCAGGCTTTCAGAATGGGGCGCATCATGCCCGAGGGCGTCTACCATATCCAGAGAAATCGCCGTTTCGGCGGTGAACGGACCGCATGCGAGACGACGCAGGGCGACGACATGGCCGACCGTTCCCAGGGCCAAGGCCAGGTCGCGGGCCAGCGAGCGCATATAGGCGCCCTTGCCCGAAACGATGCGGAAATGGCCAAAATCCGGGGTCGAGGTCTCGAGAAGCGTCAGATCCTTGATCAGGATCTTGCGCGACTTCAATTCCACGGCCTGATCGGCGCGCGCCAGATCATAGGAGCGCCGCCCCTCGACCTTGACGGCCGAATAGATCGGCGGCACCTGTTCGATCTCGCCGGTGAAGCGCGCCAGCATGGCGGTGATCGCCTGGGCATCGGGACGGACATCGCTGGTGTCGATGACCTTGCCTTCGCGATCGTCGGTATCGCGGGCTTCACCCCAGCCGACGACCATGTGATAGACCTTGGTGCCGTCCATCACATAGGACACGGTCTTGGTCGCCTCGCCAAAGGCGATGGGCAGAACGCCGCTGGCCAACGGATCAAGGGTGCCGCCATGGCCGACCTTGGCCGCGTCCATCGTCCGCCGCAGCCGGTTGACCACATCGGTGCTGGTGATGCCGACGGGCTTGTCGATGGCAAGCCAGCCGTGGATCGCCTGACCGCGCCGGCGCCGGCTCATCGTCCCTCGTCCGCCGGCGGCGGGGCGGCCGCGCCGGGGCCCTCTTCGCCGCCGTCGTCGTCTTCATCGTCCGCCTCGTCATCCCCGTCATCCTCGCCCGACGGCGGGACGCCCAGGTCGCGGGCGACTTCGGGGCGGTGGAGCAGGCCGTTGATGTATTCGGCGTAATCGAACGACGGATCGGATTCGAAGCGCAGATCGGGAACGAATTTGGTGTGGATGCGGATCGCCACTTCCCGGCGCAGGAAGGCCCGCGCCTTGCGCAGGCCGGTCAGCACCTCGTCGAGCGGACCACCGCCCAGACGCACCAGAAACACCGTGGCGTTGCGCAGATCCGGGCTGATCCGGACCTCGGTCACGGTCAGGGCGACGCCGGCCACGGCCGGGTCGCGCACAGTGCCGCGCTCGAACACCTCGGCCAGGGCATGGCGGATTTCCTCGCCAACGCGAAGCTGGCGCTGGGTGGGGGCTTTGTCGCTCGTCCTGGTCATGGTCAGACCTCAGTTTCCTCTAATGGACCTCCCCTCAACACCAAGGCGGGAGCCGATCGGCCCTCTCTGCCCCTGGAAGCCGGGGGACCCCTGATGCGTGATGGGGACGTCGAATGGTCCGGAGACTGGACCTCTTGTTAAAACTGTTCCGCCGGCGCGGAAGGCCAGGGCGATGCCCCGCTTCCGGCCGGCGGACCTGTTCCACCCCGCAAGGGGAAGAAAGAGAAGGGGAGGGTCGCCGCCCTTAAAGGACGGCGGCCACCTCTTCCATCTCGAAGCACTCGATAACGTCGCCGACCTGGATATCGTTGTAGGTCTCGAAGGACATGCCGCATTCGTAGCCTTCGCGCACTTCGCGGACATCGTCCTTGAAACGCTTGAGCTGGCTGAGGCTGCCTTCGTGGATCACGACGTTGTCGCGCAGCAGACGGACCTTGGCGCCGCGCTTGACGATGCCTTCGGTCACCATGCAGCCGGCGACCTTGCCGACCTTGGTGATGTTGAAGACTTCGCGGATCGCCGCATAGCCGATGAAGCTTTCCTTGAAGGTCGGCTCCAACATGCCCGACAACAGCGCCTTCACCTCGTCGGCCACCGCGTAGATGATCGAGTGGTAACGGATGTCGATGCCGTCGCGCCGGGCCATTTCACGGGCCTGCGGATTGGCGCGGACATTGAACCCGATGATCAGCCCGTCCGAAGCCTTGGCCAGGGTCACGTCGGATTCGTTGATGGCGCCGACCGCCGCGTGCAGCACGCGGATCTTGACGTCGTCGTTGCCAAGCTTCTCCAGGGTGCCGACCAGGGCTTCCACCGATCCCTGCACGTCGGCCTTGATGACCACCGGCAGTTCCCGGGCCTCGCCGGCCTGGATACGCTCGAACATCTGCTCCATCGTCCCGCGGGCGGTACGCACCTGTTGGGCGTCGCGGTCCTTGCGCTGGCGATATTCCGAGATTTCGCGCGCCCGGTTCTCGTCTTCGACGACGATGAAATCATCGCCCGCCGCCGGCGTTCCCTGGAAGCCCAGAACCTCGACCGGCATGGCCGGCGTCGCCGCGATCACCCGGTTGCCATGGTCGTCGACCAGGGCGCGAACGCGACCCCATTCGGCGCCGGCAACGAAGATGTCGCCCACCTTCAACGTGCCCTTCTGAACCAGGATGGTGGCCACCGAGCCCCGGCCCTTTTCGACCTTGGCTTCGATCACCACGCCCTGGCAGGCGCGGTCGGCATTGGCCTTGAGGTCCAGAATCTCGGACTGCAGAAGGATGGCCTCCTCCAGCTTGTCGAGATTGAGACGCCGCTTGGCCGACACCTCGACGTTCAGCACGTCGCCGCCCAGCTGCTCGACCACCAGTTCATGCTGGAGCAGGTCGGTACGGACCTTTTCCGGATTGGCGTCGGGCAGATCCATCTTGTTGATGGCCACCACCACCGGCACTTCGGCGGCGCGGGCATGGCGGATCGCCTCGATCGTCTGGGGCATGATGCCGTCGTTGGCGGCAACCACCAGCACGACGATATCGGTGACCCGGGCGCCACGGGCTCGCATGGCGGTGAACGCCGCATGGCCCGGGGTGTCGATGAAGGTGATCTTCTGACCCGATTTGGTCACGACCTGATAGGCGCCGATATGCTGGGTGATGCCACCGGCTTCGCCACCGGCCACATCGGTCTTGCGCATGGCGTCAAGCAGCGAGGTCTTGCCATGGTCGACGTGACCCATGACGGTCACCACCGGCGGCCGCGAGGTCAGGACCTCGGTGCCATCGGGCAGGGCGTCGCCCAGACCAAGCTCGACATCGGAATCCGAGACCCGGCGCGAGGCATGGCCGAATTCGGCCACCACCAGCTCGGCGGTATCGGCGTCGATGGTCTGATTGATCGTCGCCATCACACCCATTTTCATCAGGGTCTTGATGACGTTGGCGCCACGCTCGGCCATACGGTTGGCCAGTTCCTGGACGTTGATCACGTCCGGGATGATGACCTCGCGCACCACCCGCTCGGCCGGAGACATCATCTCGGCCTTGCGCTTTTCCTTTTGCTTGGCGCGGCGCAGGGCGGCGACCGAGCGGCCGCGTTCCGAACGCTCGTCGCCTTCAAGGGCGGCGGTGACGGTCAGTTTACCGCGACGCTTGGGCTCGACCCGCTTGGCCGGCGCCGGCTTCGGCGGCACGGCGCCACGGCTGGCCACCTTCTTGGGCGCGTCGTCGTCCTCGTCCTCGACCACCCGGCGCGGTCCGGGGCGCGGAGCCTCGGTCGGCGAACGGGGGGCCTCGGCGGCCGGACGGGCCGAAGCATCGGGTCCGGGGCGCGGACCCGAGCGGGTCGGCGCCGGAGCCGGAGCCTGAGGGGCGGCCGCGACCTGGGGGGCGGCGGGCGCCACGTCCTCGGCCGGAGTTTCGGCAGCGTCACCGGCCGCGGCGCGGGCGGCACGGGCCGCCTCTTCCTCGGCCTTGCGGCGTGCCTCTTCCTCGACCTTGAGGCGGGCTTCCTCCTCCTCGCGGCGGCGGCGCTCGATTTCCTCAAGCCTCTTGCGTTCGGCTTCCTCGGCCGCACGCACCACCGCTTCCTCAACGGCGCGGCGGCGCCCCTGCATCTCCTCGGAAGTCAGTCCGGTATCGAACACGGCGGCGCCACGGATGGCATTCTGCACCGCCGCCGGGTCGCCGGAGGTAGCCGGGCGCTTCTTGCTTTTGCGCACCTCGACCTGCACCACCTTGGAGCGTCCATGGGAGAAGCTCTGCCGGACCTGACCGGTCTCGGCACTCTTCTTCAGCTCCAGCTTCCCTTTCGGCGACAGCGACAGGGGGGCTTTACGGTCCTTGTCGTTCGTCATTCGGCTACGCCTTGCTCCCATTCATCCGGACCGGCCGGTCCGTTTCCGCTACCACGGGGACAACCCCGCGGTCTCTACACACCGGACCTTCGCGACCAAAACCGGGGCATCTCGCCGCGGCTTCGCATCGCCTGTCCCTTTATCCTCGGCCGTCCGTGGCGCGCTTCCCGGGTCACCCCAAGTCGCGCCCCCCTCACAGCGGTTTGGTCTTCCGGTCCCGTCGGTTCCGCTCGCGCGGGCCCGAGTGGCCGGACCGGGGACCGCCTGATTTGCGGTCCGCGTCCTTGGTGTCCGTCCCCGCCGCGTCGGTCTGCCCGTCAAGGCGACCCCGCAGGCGGGCCAGACGAATGAGATCGGCTTCCAGACGCCGGGCGAGACCGCCGGGCTCCAAAGCCGCATGTACCGCTTGCTCCCTGGCGAAAGCGCGGCCCAGAGCCAAACGATCCATGGCCCTGAAAACCGGCATACCCCAGGTCTCGGCGCCCAGCTTGGCCCGGCCGCCTTCGCTGCCGTCCCACGCCTCGAGCACCATTCCGGCCCGTCCCGTATGAACCCAGGACTTCACCTTCTCGAAACCGGCGACCGCCTGCCCAGCCTTGCGGGCCAGACCGACCAGATCGACGCAGCGCTCTTCGAGCAGGCGATCGACCCGTTCGGCCAAATCGGGCGGCAAAACGACGGCCCGCTTGGCGGCCCGGGCGAAGACGCCCTTGGCCGCCGCCGTTTCTACCACATCGCGCCCCGGGCTCAACCATAAACCCCTGCCGGGCAGGCGCGCGTCGAGATCAGGCACGACAAGCCCGTCCGGAGCGACGATGAAGCGCAACATCGCTTCGCGTCGGCGAACCGCCCGGCTCAGAATACACCGTCGATTCGGCCCTTCGGGCTCGCGATCGTCGGCGGGCACACGCTTCCCGGAGGCGGGCGGCGCCGTGTCGTCGGCGGAGTCGTCGTCCAGGGCGGGATCGTCCATCGGATCAGGCATCCTGCTCCGGGGTCTTCGCCGTCGCGTCGTCGGCCGAGTCGCCGGCTTCGCCGAACCAATGGGCGCGCGCCGCCATGATCACGGCGTTGGCGTCGTCCTCATTCAGGCCGCCAACGATCTCGATCAATTCGTCGCTGGCCAGATCGCCGAGATCGTCGAGGGTTTTCACGCCCTTTTCGCCCAGGGCGACCAGCATGGCGGCGGTCAGCCCCTCGATTTCGGCCATCTCGTCGACGACGCCCAGTTCCTTGCGGCGCTCTTCGTTCAAACGCTCGCGTTCGGCCAGGAAGACCTGGGCGCGGTTCTGCAGCTCGGAGGCCACGTCCTCGTCGAAGCCTTCGATCTCGCTCAACTCGGCAATGGCCACGAAGGCCACGTCCTCGACGGTGGTGAAGCCTTCGGTCACCAGAAGGTGGGCGATGACGTCGTCAACGTCCAGGGCTTCGATGAAGGCCTGGGTGCGGATGCGGAATTCGTCCTGGCGGCGTTCGCTTTCCTCGGCCTCGGTCAGGATATCGATATCCCAGCCGGTCAGCTTCGAGGCCAGACGGACGTTCTGCCCGCGCCGGCCGATGGCCAGCGACAATTGCTCGTCGGGCACCACCACTTCGATGCGGTTGGCTTCCTCGTCAAGCACGACCTTGGCGACCTCGGCCGGGGCCAGGGCGTTGACGACGAAGGTCGCCGGATCGGTCGCCCATTGAATGATGTCGATCTTCTCGCCCTGAAGCTCGGCGACCACCGCCTGAACGCGGCTGCCGCGCATGCCGACGCAGGCGCCGACCGGATCGATGGCGTGGTCGTTGGACAGCACGGCGATCTTGGCGCGCGATCCGGGATCGCGCGCCACCGATTTGATCTCGATGATGCCGTCGTAGATTTCGGGCACTTCCTGGGCGAACAGCTTGGCCATGAACTGCTCGTGGGTCCGCGACAGGAAGATCTGCGGGCCGCGGGGTTCCTGGCGAACGTCCATGATATAGGCGCGGATGCGGTCGCCGTTCTTGAAGTGCTCGCGCGGGATGACCTCGTCCCGGCGCAGCAGCGCTTCGGCCCGGCCCATGTCGACGATGACATTGCCGAATTCGACGCGCTTGACCAGACCATTGATGATCTCGCCCAGGCGATCCTTGTATTCGGCGAACTGGCGCTCGCGCTCGGCGTCGCGGACCTTCTGAACGATCACCTGCTTGGCGGTCTGGGCGGCGATCCGCCCGAAGTCGATGGGGGGCAGGGGATCGACCAGGAATTCACCCAGTTCGATATCGGCTTTCTTGCGCTTGGCGCCGGCCAGGGTGATCTGGGTGAATTCGTTCTCCACCTCCTCGACCACTTCGATGTAACGGGCCAGACGGATTTCGCCGGTCTTGCGATCGATGCGCGCCCGGATATCGTGTTCATGGCCGTATTTGGAGCGACCGGCCTTCTGAATGGCCTGCTCCATGGCGGCGAACACTTCCTCGCGCTCGATGCTCTTGTCGCGGGCCACGGTATCGGCCACCTGGACTAGTTCGGGCCGGCTCATGCCAACGGTTCGTTCCATCGTTTCGCTATCCTGGTTGTTCGACCTGATTGTTCGGTCGGCGGGCGGGCCGTTGGTCAGGCTACGCCGCCCTCGACCGCGCCACCGGCGGCCTCTCCCTCATCGGCCAAAGCTTCGGCGTCCTTGAGAGCCTTGGCGATCAGAGCGTCCGTCAGCAGCAACTTGGCCTTGACGATGGCGCCAAAGGGGATCTCCACCTCGGGCAGGGTGCCATCCTCGGCCGCCTTGCCTTCGATGAGGCGCAGGCGAACCGTGCGATCCTCGTCGATCCCCAGCAAAAGTCCCTTCATCCGCCGATGCCCTTCGATCAGACGATCGGTCTCGATGCGGGCCTCGTGGCCGGCGAAGCGCGCGTAATCCTTGGGCCGGGTCAGCGGCCGGTCGATTCCGGGCGAACTGATCTCCAGACTGTACCGGCCGGCGATCGGATCCTCGACATCAAGCAGGGCGCCAAGGGCCCGGCTGATCGTCTCGCAATCCGATACGGTCATCGCCACACCATCAAGCCGTTCGGCCATGACCTGCAAGGTGGGGTTCTGACTGCCCAGCAAAGTCACTCGCACCACCTCGTAGCCCATGGCGTCAAGGGTCGGGGCAAGCAGCTTTTCCAGATGGCCCATCATGCGCGCGTCGTCTCCGTTCCGCCGTAAAAAGTCACGGCCGATTGGAGCAAGGGAGGCGAAAACAAAAAAGGTGGGCCGACGGCCCACCCCCCGCCAGCCCCACAAGGCCATGTCAAGAAGATGTCACGGTCTTTATAAGGCCAGTTTCGACCAATCTCAAGGATTGTTATCGGCGCCTTCCCCGGCCGGGGCTTCGGCGAGGGTCCCGGGGTCCGCCGCGCGGGGACGGCGGCGAAAGATCAGATAGGCCGGTTTGCGGCCGGCCTGCAGCGCCTTGGCCTCATAGCGGGTCTCCACCCAATCGGCCGGCCGCTCGCGCCAGTCGGTCGGCCCCTGGGCGGTCCAGCGGAAGGCCGGATGGGCGGTGACATGCATCAGGGTCCAGCGGACATAGCCCATGTCATCGCTGGCCACCCGCAACTCGCCGCCATCGGCCAGCAGCCGGGCGAAATCGTCAAGGCGGGCGGGCTGGATCATCCGCCGCCGGGCATGGCGGCGCTTGGGCCAGGGATCGGGAAACAGCACGAACAGCCGCTGAAGGCAGCCGTCGGGCAGGGCGGGCAAGACCTGACGCACGTCCTCGGGCCACAGCCGGATATTATCGACCCCCGTTTCGTCGATCTGGCTGAGCGCCTTGCCGACTCCATAGGCGAAGACCTCCGAGCCGATCAGGCCGACCTCGGGATGGGCGGCGGCCTGGGCGACCAGATGCTCGCCCCCGCCAAAGCCGATTTCAAGCCACAGCTGATCGACCGGTCGCGGAAACAGTCCACGCGGGTCGAGTCGCTCGCCCTCGCCCAGCCCGGCGAGGGGCAAGGTGAGGGCGGGCAGCATGGTGTCGAGAAGACGCTGACGAGTGGCGCGAAGCGGCTTGCCCTTGCGTCGGCCGTAAAAGCGCGCGTCCTCTGTCGGTTTTTCAGGCACCGAAGGCGGTCTTCAAACCGGCGACCAGATCGGTGCGCTCCCACGAGAAGCCGCCATCCTTTTCAGGCTTGCGCCCGAAATGGCCATAGGCGGCGGTGCGGGCGTAGATCGGACGCGACAGCTGCAGATGCTGGCGGATGCCGCGCGGGCTCAGATCCATCAACTGCTGAAGAACGACGGCCAGACGCTGCTCGTCGACCTGACCGGTGCCCTGGGTGTTGACATAGACCGACAGCGGCTTGGACACGCCGATGGCATAGGACACCTGGATCACGCATTTCTCGGCCAGCCCGGCGGCGACGACGTTCTTGGCCAGATAGCGCGCGGCATAGGCGGCCGAACGGTCGACTTTGGTCGGGTCCTTGCCCGAGAAGGCGCCGCCGCCATGGGGAGCCGCGCCGCCATAGGTGTCGACGATGATCTTGCGCCCGGTCAGTCCGCAATCGCCGTCCGGTCCGCCGATGACGAAGCGGCCGGTCGGATTGACGTAGAATTCCTCTTCGGGACACATCCAGCCTTCGGGCAGAACCTTCAGCACATGCGGCCGCACCAGTTCGCGGACCTCGTCCTGGCTAAGATTACCGGCGTGCTGGGTCGAGACGACGACGCTGGCGGCGCCCACCGGCTTGCCATCGACATAGCGCAGGGTGACCTGGCTTTTGGAATCCGGGCCGAAGCTGGTGTCGCCGCCGTGGCGGAACTCGGCCAGCGACTTGAGGATCGCGTGGGAGAGGGCGATCGGCGCCGGCATCAGCTCTTCGGTTTCGGTGCAGGCATAGCCGAACATGATGCCCTGATCGCCCGCGCCCTCGTCCTTATTGCCGGCGGCGTCAACGCCGACGGCGATATCGGCGGACTGGGAATGGACGTGGGAGACGATCTCGGCGTCCTTCCAATGGAAGCCGCGCTGCTCATAGCCGATATCCTTGATCGCCTCGCGGGCGATCTCCTTCAGCCGGTCGTGAGTCAGGCTGTCGGGCCCGCGGACCTCGCCGGCCAGCACCACGAAATTGGTCGTCGCCATGGTTTCCAGGGCGACCCGGGAATGGGGATCCTCGGCAAGAAAAGCATCGACGATCGCGTCCGAAATCCGGTCGCAAACCTTGTCGGGATGCCCTTCGGACACGGACTCGCTGGTGAAAAGGTATTCGGACTGGGCCACTGTTTCCTCCAACCCCGGATCGGATTGGGAGAAGGGCGCGGACGGCGTCCTTCTCCCAACGATTGAAGGGGGTTTTTTGGCATGTCGGCCCTGGGAAGGCAAGGGGAGAGGCACCCCGAGCCCCCGATCAGTCGGCGACGGACTGGACTATTGCACCGCCACATCCTCGGCCGCCGCGGCCCCCTCGCCGATCCCGGCCAGGGTCTTGGTCAATTCGAAGACGCGCCGACGCACCCCCGGATCGCCAATGCGGTAATAGGCCCGCACCAGTTCCAGGGTTTCGCGCCGGGTCATGGTATCGGTGCCCTGAACCGGCGGTTCGCCCGGATGTTGGGCGATGTTCATCGGGCTGTGCCGTTGGGTGCTGTCATCCATTTCATCGAAGAAATAGGCCATCGGCACATCCAGGACCCGGCCGAGATCCCACAGCCGGCTGGCGCCGATCCGATTGGCCCCGCGTTCGTATTTCTGCACCTGTTGGAAGGTGAGACCGATCGCCTCGCCCAGTTTTTCCTGGCTGAGGCCAAGCAAGGTCCGGCGCAGACGCACCCGGGCGCCGACATGGACATCGACGGGATTGGGTTTTCCCGAGGGCGTGCGTCCGCGCGAAGACCGGCGGATGGCCGCCCCCTCGCCGGAGCCGGTGGGAAATCCCGGCCCATCCCCACCCAGGGACGGCCGGAAGGACGAAGAAACCACGACGGGCCCAGGGCCGGGCGTGGTCGAAGAGGATCGATCGCGGGCGAAGCGGTCGAGGTCGTCGTGGTCCAGTGAGCTCATGATCGGGCCCCTATCGCGCGGGTTGATGCTCCGATCGGCATCCTTGGTCAGGAGCACCGGCCGGTCTCGGGACTACATCCTTCCACACCGCCAAAAGACGGTATCATCAGCCCTTATAAGGGTCAAGCGGAAGAGCAATGCAACCACCAGCGTCGAATTTAGTTCTGGAACCGCGAATGCCTCCGGCCGAATATCAATCCTAGCGCGCAAAGCCCGGCGGCCAAAGCCAAAGGCAGGCCGTTCCCCAGGCGGGCGAACAGCGGCGGCGCGGCCAAGGGCTGGGGTACGGCGACATCCAGGATGCCCTCCTCGCCCAGAGCGATCGCCCCCACCGTTTGGCCAAAGGGCGAAAAGACGCCCGAGATGCCCGTATTGGCCACCCGGACCAACGCCAGCCCCTCTTCGACGGCGCGCAGGCGGGCGATCTGAAAATGCTGATAGGGGCCGGTGCTGCGGCCATACCAGCCGTCATTGGTCAGATTGAGCAGCCAGCGCGGCCGCTCTCCCTCCGCCCCGCCCGGCTTGGCGACGACGGCGCCGGGAAAGATCACCTCGTAGCAAATCAGCGGTGAAAAGGCCGGAAGCGCCCCGGCGCGCAGCGTGCGCAGACCGGGCCCGGGTGAAAAATCAACGGTGCCCGGGGTGATCTTGGCCAAGGGCAGGATATCGGCAAAGGGCACGTATTCGCCAAAGGGCACCAGATGGGCCTTGTCGTAGGTGGCGCTCACCCGCCCCTGGTCATCAAGCACGAACAGGCTGTTCCAGATTTGTAGCGGTTCGTCGGCCGGGGTGCGGCGTGGCGCCCCGGTGATCAGCGCCCCGGCCTTTGGCGCCGCCTCGGCCAGGGCGGCGCGGATCTCGGGGATCAGATCAAGGGCATAGGGCACCGCCGTTTCGCCCCAGATGACGGCATCGACATCCTCCAGCCCCGGCGCTCGGCTCATATCGATATAAAGCCGCAGGTTGGCGGCCATGCGGTCGCGATCCCACTTCATGGTTTGCGGAATCGCCGGCTGGACCAGCCGCACCCGCAGCAAGGGCGCCTGGGCGGCATCCTGACCGGCCAGACGGGCCGTTCCCGCCGCGAAAAGGGCGCCCACCAGCCCGAGCGGCAGGCCAAGGCCGGCCAGCAGGCGGCGGCGCGCCATCGGCTTGTCGTCGTCCTCCCCCTCGGCGATCAGGGCGGGCAGGCCGAAGACCAGCATGGTCAACAGCGACAGCCCCAGCACGCCGACCCAGGCCGCGCCCTGGACCATCGCGGCGAACGGCATCCACACCATGCCGATCGGCGCCCAGGGAAAACCGCTGAGGCCCCAGGTGCGGATCCATTCGCCCAACACCCAGGCGCCGGCCATCACCAGCACCCGCCCCCAGCCCGGCCGCCACAAGGGGCGGGCGAGGGCGAGGGCAACGGCGGGAAACAGGCCGAGCAGGGCGGCCAGACCACCAACGGCGAAGGGCACCATCCAGCCGAAGCGAACGGCGTCGACCAGCAGCGCCGCCCCCACCCAATGGATCATTCCCAGGAAATGGCCAAAGCCGAAGAACCAGCCCAGGGCGAAGGCGCCCTTCCAGCTTGTCGTCGCATCCATCCGCCAGATCAGTCCGGGGATGGCGATGAGCAGCAGGGGAAGGGCGTAAAGCGGCGGCAGGGCGGCGCTGGCCAGCAGGCCAAGCAGCACGGCCGCGCCGCGACCGCGCCAGCCGCTCAGCCCGCGCACCTGGGCGCGCCAGCGCGCAAGCCGGGCGCGCACGTTAAACCGGGGTCCCGGAGGGGCCGCCGGCCGGAGCGTCGGGGGAGGGCAGCGGATTGAGGCCGCGAATGCGCAGCCGGCGGATCCGCCGGGGATCGGCATCGATCACCTCGAACTCGGGTCCGCCCTCGCGCAGCACCAATTCGCCGCGCGCCGGCACCCGACCGGCCAGCCGGAAGACCAGCCCGCCCAGGGTATCGATCTCCTCGCGTTCCTCGTCGGTGAACAACCGGCCGCAGCGCTCCTCGAAATCCTCGAGGTCGAGCCGGGCGTCGACCACCACCGTGCCATCCTCGTGCACGGTCAGCTCGGGCTCGGTCACGCTGTCGTATTCGTCTTCGATCTCGCCGACGATCTGTTCGACCAGATCCTCGATCGTCACCAAGCCGTCGATGCCGCCGTATTCATCGACGATCAAGGCCATGTGAATGCGCTTGAGCCGCATTTCGAGCAGCAGGTCGAGGACCCGGGCCGAGGGCGCGGCGAACAGGATCTCGCGCAGCACCCGCTCGAGCGAGCCGGCGTCACCCGACTTGCGGCGGAGGAAATCCTTGACGTGAACCATGCCCAGGGTGTTGTCGAGGGTGTCGCGATAGACCGGCAGCCGGGAATGACCGCAAGCGGCGATGCGCTCGATCGCCACATCGACCGGGGTGGAAACCTCGACGGCGACCACATCGGCGCGCGGCACCATGATGTCTTCGACGGTCATATCGCGCAGCCGCAGGATATTGGTCAGCAACGCGCGTTCCTGATCGGTCATCGACAGGTCGGAGTCCTCGCGGTCCTCGATCAGTTCATCAAGAGAATCGCGCAATCCGCCATCGCCGTTGCGCGGGCGGAACACCCCGCGCAGGAAACTCGCCAGACCGCCGCGACTGGCGGAGTCCGATTTATCGCCCGAGTCGCCATCGCGACTACGGGAGGGGCTGTCGCCGGAGGCGGAATGACCGTTCATCGGTCGGATCCTTCCTGCTCGGGTCCACGGGCATCGGCATAGGGATCGGCGATCCCCCGCGCGCCGAGGATGGCCGTCTCCAGGCCTTCCATATCCAGGGCCTCCTCTTCTTCCTCGTGATCATATCCCAAAAGATGCAAGACGCCGTGGACAACCAGATGAAACACGTGGTCGGCCGGGGCGATGCCAAGATCGGCCGCCTCGCGCACCACGGTTTCGCGGGCCAGCGCCACATCGCCCAGCAAAACCGGCTCGCCATCCTCGGGCAGCGGCTCCTCGGCGTCGAGGGCGGCGAAGGACAGCACGTTGGTCGGCTTGTCCTGGCCGCGATAGTCGCGATTGAGCGCCTGGACGGCGGCGTCATCGGTCAGCAGCAGGCTGATTTCCAGCGGCGTTCCGGGGGTCAGGCCGTAGCCCGAGGGATCGCCGGCGGCCACGGCGGCGAGAACGGCCTGTTCGACCAGGGCGGCGACCCCGGGAACCAGGGCCTCCCAGGGTCCTTCCGCGCCGTCGACGGCAAGGCGGACCGGATAGTCGGTGGGAACCGGCGCTGTCGGGCCGGGGGGGACGGGATCGGGTAAAGCGGGGTCAGCGGGCATGGCGGGTGGATGTTTCCAGGGTTCCGTCGCGGCGGTCATAGGCCCGCACGATGCGGGTGACCAAGTCGTGGCGCACGACATCCTTGTGGGTAAAGGTGACCTTGCCAATGGCCGGATCACCATCGAGGACTTCGATCGCGTCCTTCAGTCCCGATTTGGCGCCCAGCGGCAAATCGACCTGACTGGTATCGCCGGTAATCACCATACGCGAATTCTCACCCAGACGGGTCAGGAACATCTTCATCTGGGTGGGCGTGGTGTTCTGGGCCTCGTCCAGAATGACGAAGGCGTTGGCCAGGGTGCGGCCGCGCATGAAGGCCAGCGGCGCGACCTCGATCTCGCCCGAGTCCAGGCGGCGGACCACCTCATCGCCGGGCAGCATGTCATAAAGCGCGTCATACATCGGCCGCAGATAGGGGTCGACCTTGTCGCGCATGTCGCCGGGCAGGAAACCGATGCGCTCGCCGGCCTCGACCGCCGGGCGCGACAAGATCAGCCGCTCGACCCGACGCTGAAGGAACATCGACACGGCCATCGCCACCGCCAGATAGGTCTTGCCGGTGCCCGCCGGGCCCAGGCCGAAAACCAGTTCGTGGCTGAGCATGGTTTCCAGATAGCGGGCCTGCATCGGCGAGCGCGCCTTGATCTCGCGCTTGCGGGTTTTGATCGCCACCACCGGCACGGTTTCCTCGCCGGCCATGCGCACCGCGGCGTCGATATCGCCGCGTTCGATGCCCTCGCCGCCCAAAGCCCGGGTGTAAAGGCTATCCAGGGCCTGCCAGGCGGTGCGAACGCGATCGGCCGGGCCGTTGACGGTCAGGCGATTGCCGCGCATGGCGATGCCGACGTCGAGCACCTGTTCAAGACGATCGAGATTGTCGCCGGCGGCGCCGATCAGGATCTGCAGGGCCCCGTTATCGTCATAGGACCGGGTGCTGCGGGTTTCTTCGTCGCTCACGCCCGGATGCGCGCGGGCGGCGGCGCTTCCTCTGCAAGAACCCGATCGGAGGACATGGATGAGTTCCCTTCCACAAGGCGCGCCGCCAGACTGTTGGACGTGGCCGTCTCGACGACCACGGGGGCAAGGGTGCCAAGCAGCGCCGCCGGCGCCTCGAGATGCACGGGCTGCATCCACGGGCTGCGGCCGACCAGCTGACCGGCATGGCGGCCGGGACGATCGAGGAGAACGTCCATCGGCCGGCCGACGCAAGCCTGATTGAACGCCTGCTGGATCTCGACCAGCCGGGCCTGCAAGGCGATCAGCCGCGCCGATTTCTCGGCCTCGGGCAGTTGCGCGGACAGGGCGGCGGCCGGGGTTCCCGGTCGCGGGCTATATTTGAACGAATAAGCCTGAATGAAGCGCACCTCGTCGATCAGGGCGAGGGTGGCCTGGAAATCCCGCTCGCTCTCGCCGGGGAAGCCGACGATGAAATCCGAGGAGAAGGCCATGTCATCGCGGGCGGCGCGCAGCCGGTCGATGATCCGCCGATAGCCCTCAACATCATGGCCGCGGTTCATCGCCGCCAGAATACGGTCCGAACCGGACTGAACGGGCAGGTGGATAAACGGCGTCAAGGCCGCGACCTCGCGGTGGGCGGCGATCAGATCGTCATCGACATCGCGGGGATGGCTGGTGGTGTAGCGCAAACGGGCGACGCCGGGAATCTCGGCCAGGGCGCGGGCCAGCCGGCCCAGCCCCCAGGTCCGGCCATCGGGGGCTTCGCCGTGATAGGCGTTGACGTTCTGGCCAAGCAGGGTGATTTCGCGCACCCCGCCTTCGGCCAGCAAGGCGGCTTCGCGCAGGACATCGGCCACCGGGCGGGAATATTCGGCGCCGCGCGTATAGGGCACGACGCAGAAGGTGCAGAACTTGTCGCAGCCCTCTTGCACCGACAGGAAGGCCGAGGGGCCATGGGCCTGGGGCGCGGGCAGGAAATCGAACTTCGGCTCGATCGGGAAATCGGTATCGAGCACCCGGCCAGCGCCGCGTTCGACCTTGGCGACCATTTCGGGCAGGCGGTGATAGGCCTGGGGCCCGACGACCATATCGACGATCTTGGCCCGCGCCATCAATTCAGCGCCTTCGGCCTGGGCGACGCATCCGGCGACGGCGACCAGCATGCGCCGGCCTTCGGCGGCCATCGCCTCCTTGAAGGGACGCAGGCGGCCAAGATCGGAAAACACCTTCTCGGCGGCTTTTTCGCGGATATGGCAGGTATTGAGGATCACCAGATCGGCGCCATCGGCCTCCGAAACGAGATCATAGCCCAGCGGCGCCATGACATCGGCCATGCGGCCGGCATCATAAACATTCATCTGACAGCCGTAAGACTTTATGAAGAGTTTTCTGTTCGCCAAGGCTTTCCGGCCCGAGGGCCATCCGTGGAAGTCTAAAAAATCAAGCTACCATCGCCGGACCGCGAGTCAAGGGCCCGCCGGCGGCGCGACCGTTTTGACCGCGACCGCGCCATCCGCGCCGTCCTCGACCACCGGCGGGGAAACCGGGCTTTCGGGGCTGGTCGCCGCGAGCGATTCCGGCGGCCCGGGCGGCGGCGGCGCGACCGGGGGATCATCAAAGCCGCCGCGCAACGACACCCGTAGGCCGTCGGCCACCACCTTGTGGCACCGGTCCGACAGCGCCTTGCGCGACCCGGCCTCGGCCAGGGTCAAGGAATCGTGAAAGATCACCTCGGCGGTCAGAGCGCCGAAGCCGAGCAGGGCGAAGAGATGCTCGAACAGATCCATATCGCCATACCAGGCATAGATCTGGCGCCATCCCCGGCCCATCGGCATGCCATTGACCCGGGTATAGGCCAGCGAAACCGGCTGCACGACCACCGGGCGGGGGGCCGCCTCGCCGGTCAGGGTCACGGTTTCCTGGGCGACGGAAAACAGCGCGCTCTTGAAGGGATAGACCCGGTTGCCGTCGTTCGAGGTGCCTTCGGGGAACAAGATCAGCGGCTCGCCGCCGGCCAGCCGCTTGAGGATCTCCGCCCGCGCCTCGCCGGTGGCCGAGCGCTTGCGGTCGATGAAGATGGTGCGGGCGAGCTTGGCCATCCAACCAAAAATCGGCCAGCCCCCCACTTCGGCCTTGGCGACGAAAACCCCGGGAATCAGCGTTCCCAGCACGACGATATCCAGATAGGAGCTGTGGTTGGCGACCACCAGCAAGGGCCGGTCGCCAACCAGCGATCCCCGCGACCGCACGGTTATCCGGCAGACCCCGGCGACGCCCTTCCAGTAGATCATCCCGGACTCGCGCACCCGCCAGCCAATCAGGGTGATCAGGGAATAAGGGATCATGGCCACCAGCGTCCAGCCGAGAAACAGGGCGAGACGAAAGGCGCCGGCGACCGGCGAGAACAGGGACGAGCCGCCCGTCATGCCGGCCCGAGATCGCGGGCGGTGCGGTCGTAATGCTTGTGGTACTTCTCGGAGATCAGATCGGTCTTCACCATCACGCAGATATCGGTGGTGTTGAACTGCTCGTCGACCACCGCGCCATCGCCGAAGAACCCGCCCAGGCGCAGATAGCCTTTGACCAGCGGCGGCAGGGCGTTCATCGCCAGCCGGGCGTCGAGTTGATCGGGGGGCAGCAGATCCATGCTGGTATAGCGATCGGGCAGGGCGCGGGGCCGCAGATCGACCGGCGCCAGATGATGGTGGTACAGATAGGACAACTCGGTCGCCATCGCCGAGGGATCGGTGCCATGCAGACTGGCGCAGCCGAACATCAAGGCGACGTCGTGGCGGAAGATATAGGCGGCGATGCCCCGCCACAGCAACTGCATGGTCGAGCGGTTGCGATAGCTCTCGTCGACGCAGGAGCGGCCGAGTTCCATCACCTTGCCTTCAAGGTTGATGATCGGGCTGATGTCGTATTCGCTGGCGGTGTAAAAAACGCCGCCCGGTTCAAGGTGGTCGTCGCGGACCAGCCGGTAGCAGCCGACCACGCTTTCCGGCCCCGCGCCGCGCTCGTGGTCGAGCACCAGCAGGTGGTCGGCGATCGCGTCGTAGGCGTCGAAATCCTGCCGCCGTTCGGCCATTTCGGGAGTGGGCTTGGCGCCCATTTCCTCGTAGAAGACCTTGTAGCGAAGCGACAGGGCCGCCTGCACGTAGTCGTCAGATTCGGCCAGCGTCAGTTCAAGTCCGCCGGCCCGAAGATCACCCAGAACGCCCATACAGCACCCCAACGATATGCCGCGCGCGGCCCCGACCGGCGCGCGGACGACGCTTCCGCCCTTAGCTTTTCTTTTTATCGTCCAGCGGAACGCCATACAGTTCCAGACGGTGCCCGATCAAGCGATATCCCAGCTTGCGGGCGATTTCCTGCTGAATGACCTCGATCTGGTCACTATGGAATTCGATCACGTCCCCGGTGGTCAAATTGATCAGGTGATCGTGATGATCCTCGGAAACCTCTTCATAGCGCGCCCGGCCATCGCGGAAATCATGCCGCTCCAGGATACCGGCCTCTTCGAACAACCGCACCGTGCGATAGACGGTGGCGATCGAAATACGCGGGTCAATTCCGGTGGCGCGGCGGTAAACCTCCTCCACGTCCGGGTGATCCTCGGCGTCCGACAACACCCGGGCTATGACCCGACGCTGCTCGGTCATCTTCATGCCCTGTTCCAGGCACCGCTTTTCTATGCTCGACATCATGGACGACCCATTCCTCGCTTCCGGCAACGGGCCTCATACTAGTTTGGGCCGGTCGTGTTGAAAAGGCGTCGCGGCATGGCACCACGACGCCTTGCGGAAACGATAGGTGAATTAAGACCCGTTATTCGGCGGCATTCGACCGGCGAGAGCGGGTTCCAAGGCCGATTTTCTTGGCCAAAGAGCTGCGATGATCGGCGTAATTCGGCGCGACCATGGGGTAATCAGCGGCCAAACCCCATTTTTCGCGATAGTCCTCGGGGGTCATGTCGTAAGCGGTCTTGAGATGGCGCTTCAGCATCTTGAGCTTCTTTCCATCTTCCAGACAAATGATGTAATCAGGGGTGACCGACTTCTTGACAGGCACCGCGGGCTGGGGCTTTTCCTCAACCTCGACGGGCTTGTTCCCAAGATCGGTCAGCGACTTGTAGACGTTGGCGATCAGGTCGGGCAGCTCGGACACGGGAACGGAATTGTTCGCGACATGAGCCGCAACGATGGTGGACGTCAGCTCGACAAGTTCTTTCTCGGTCAGAGAGGACGACATTGACCAGCCTTTCTTTATTTTGGGGCAGGTGAGATCGTACACAAAACGATCCGAAAAAGAAAGCATCAAACAGGTTATTCCAAGAGAGAGTGCAATGGACCGTCCCGCCGCGCCAAAAACCCATGAAATCGACATTACGGGCGAAGTCTGTCCAATGACCTTCGTCAGGACGAAACTGCTTATCGAGCGCGCTCATTCCGGCGATCTGGTGGCGGTACGCCTGAAGGGGACAGAACCGCTAAAGAACGTGCCGCGATCGGCTCGCGCGCTGGGTCATCACGTATTATCCCTCGAACGCGAAAGCGGAGAAGGGGAATTCGGTGTTCATCGATTGGTCATACAAAAGGCCTGAAAAACCGAGGTGTTTTCGGCCTTTTACGCCCCTTGCACTTCCAGACCAAGGACTATGGCATCGACCAGGCGCCCGCCGCGCCGATAATACCCGCGCCGACGCCCCTTTGGCGTAAAACCCAAGCGTGCATAAAGCGCCCGCGCGCTGGGGTTGTCTTCGGCGACCTCGAGATGGACCCGGATCCCCCCCCGGGCCTCGACGACGGCCAGGGCGGCGCCCATCAGCCGCCGTCCCACGCCGCACCCGGCATGGGGTGGCGGAACGGCCAGGGTCAGCACCTCGGCCTCATCGGCCACGGCGCGCAGGATGACGAAGCCCTGGGGGGCGTCGTGATCGACCGCCAGAAAGCCAAACACCCCGGGCAGGCCCAGCAGAGCGACGAATTCCTCCGCCGTCCACGGCCGCTCGTCGCGCGGGGTGAAGGCCGCCGCATGGAGAGTAGCCAGCACTCCCCCATGAACCGGCGCCAGGGCGATCATGGCGGGCGGCGTGGCACGGGCGATCACGCCCGGCGGCGGGCGATCGGCGCTCATGGCCGCAGCCGGCCGCCATCGCGCGGGGCGATGGCATCGGGGGGGCGCAGGTAAAGCGGCCGTGGCGGACGCTCGCCCAGGCCGCGCGCCGCCAGATCGGCCAGCCGCAGCGGATCGGCGAAGATCAACCCGGGGGCGACCGCGCAGCCCAGCAGGGCGGCGCCATCGCCGGCCAGGGTCGTCGGCCCTTCGCCAAGCAAGGCCCGCGCCGCGTCGAGATCAAGGGTCAGCAGCGGGCCGGCGGCCAGCGGCAAGCCCCGGTCATCGCGCCCGTGAAAGCTTTGGCCATGAACCTCGCCCCGCCGGTTGTCGAGCAGCACCAGGGCCGGACGGTCGGGCGCCTGGGCGAGGGCGGCATCGGCCAGAACCATCGGCACAGCGATCCCCGCCGCCGGACGACCGCAGGCCAGGGCCAGTCCGCGCGCCGTCGCCAGCCCGACCCGCAGGCCGGTGAACGACCCCGGACCGCTGGTCACGGCGATCAGATCCAGATCGCCATAGCCCAGACCGGCCGCCGCCATCACCTCGGCGATCATCGGCATCAAAACCTCGGCCTGACCACGCGCCATCGGCTGGTGGCGCGACACCGCCGGGCGGTCCGCCGCCACCACCGCCACCGAACAGGCGGCCAGGGCGGTGTCGATGGCCAGAACCGTCGGCGGCCCGCCGTCGGGCTTGGCGGCCGACAGGCTCACCGGCCGCCCCCGTCGCCCATCATCCGGGTTCCGGCGGCGTTGTCGCTGAGCACCGGATAGCGGGCGCGGGCGTTGAAAAGCTGATAGTGCCACCATTCATTGCGGTAGTAATCCCAGCCCGCCGCCGTCATCAGGCCCAGCAGAACGATGCGGTTGCGCTGGGCTTCAAGGGAAATCCCGGTCTCGCCGTGGAACGACAGCGGCCGCATGTCATCAAAGCCGGTTCCCATGTCGAGCACGGCGCCGCTCGCCTTGTCGACTAGGGTCAGATCGACGGCGGCCCCCATGCTATGGGGCGATCCGCGATTGGGATCGGCGATGAAGGTGGCGTCGGGCACGCTGCGCCACAGCACCCATTGCGCCTCGGCCGGGCGGAAGGCGTCAAGGATGCGCAGGCGATAGCCCAGGCGGTCGGCCAGATCAACGGCGCGCGCCAACAGATCGGCGGCTTCGGGATTGAGGTAACAAGCGCCCCGCGCATAAACCGGCTTGCCGGTGAAATTGCGATCGGTGGCATAGACGATATCCACCTCGACCCCAAAGGCTTCGGCGGTGATTTCGGTCAACATGATCGGAACTTTGGCTCCACAATGCCCGGGGTCCCCTTGCCTTCGGGCCGATGACGACGTTTCCCCGGGCGGGGGGATCGCATGGCTTCCCGCCGCTGTCACGCGAAATTGCGCAAAAAACGCCCGATCCCGATCCTAGGGGGCGCCCAGGGCCTGGGCGCGATAGGCGAGCCCGGTGGCGACCGAAACGAATTCGCCACCGGTGATCAACTTCGCGGCGCCAAAACGCTCGGCGAAGATCGCCCGCACCGCCGGCACCAGCGAGGTGCCCCCGGTCATGAACACCCGGTCGACGGCGCCGGCCGGGGTGGCGGTGGTCGCCAGCAGGCCATCGACGCAAGCGGCGATCTCGGCCAGTTCGGGGGCGATCCAGCCCTCGAAGGCCCGCCGGGTGATCGTTTGTTCCAGCAGCAGGGGCGGATGGCGGAAGACGAAGCGGGTCTCCTCGGCGCCCGAAAGCGCGATCTTCACCGCCTCGACCGCCCGATATAGGTGATAGCCCAGGTTATGCTCGATCAGCGTGACCAGCCGGTCGATGGTTTCAGGGTGATCGGCGGTGCGCTCGATCTCGCGCAGCATGCGCAGCGTCGAGGGCGTGCCCAAGAAACCGATGTGGTGCCAGCGGGCGAAACGGCCATAGATCCACGACGGGATCGGCAGGATCTTGGCGTCGCTGCGATAGCTGCCGCCCCGGCCGAAGAACGGCGCGATGGCCTGCTCGACGATGCGGCGATCCAGGGCGTCGCCGGCATTGCCGACGCCGGCGGTGCCGAGGATGGCGCTTTCCGGGCGGTTGAGCTTGGCCCGCCCCGGCCCCAGCCGCACCAGACAGAAATCGCTGGTGCCACCGCCGAAATCGGCCACCAGCACGGTTTCATCGCGGGTCAACTGGCGCTCGTAGTAATAGGCGGCGGCGATCGGCTCGTATTCAAAGCTGACCTCGCCAAGGCCGGCGCGGGCGAAGGCGTCGGCAAGCCGGCCAAGGGCGAAGGCGTCCTCGCCCCGGCCATCCTCGGCGACGAAACGCACCGGCCGTCCGGCGACGACGCGGAGGGGGGGCGCGTCCCGCCCGGCCATGGCGGTCGCGCTCAAGCGGCGGACCACCAGGGCGATTAGGTCTTCCAGGGCGAAGGAGGTGTTGAAGATCGAGGCGTTGGTGAAGGTGCGGCTGGTCAGATAGCTTTTGAACGATTGCAACAGCCGGGTTTCGCCGTCCCCGTCGAGATAGGCGTCGATGGCGTCCTGGCCGATGCGGGCCAGCGGCCGGCGCTGGTCGTCCTTGACCGCCTGATCGAAGGCCAGCATCGAGCGCAGCGTCGCGCTCTCCTGGCCGCGCGCCGAGGTCATCGGCACGATCCGGGCCGGGCCGGCGTCCTCGACCACGCCGACGGCACTGTTGGTCGTCCCGAAATCCATGCCTACGAACATGACCCGTCCCCCCCGTCCCGTTTCCCATCCGGTCGCCGAAGCCCCTGGCTTGCGGGGCCGGCCGGCCGGGGCGGGGGTGATGCCCGATCACGGCGCCGATGGCAAGGGCCGGAAAGGGGCGGGAAAAGGGGCGGGATCAGACGACGGCGGCGCATTCCCCCTCGTCTTCGACCAATCCGCGCAAAACCAGCAAGGTTCGGGCGAGAGACTCGCGCGGCAGGCTGCCCAGGCAGATCCGCACCCCCATCGCCAGATCGGAATCGACCACCGGGGCCAGCGGCGGGGTGACGATGATCCCCGCGGCGGCGGCCCGGCGGGCCAGCCGTTCGGCCCGGGGCTCGTCAAGCGGCAGCCACAGATGCAGCCCGCGATAGCCCTGCGGGCAAAGCCCGGGGAAGATCGCCCGGGCGATGGCGATGCGCGAGGCGGCCTCGGCGCGCAGGCCGCGCACCACGCGCTCGGCGGTGCCGTCGCCCAGCCATTGGCCAAGGACAGCGGCGGCCAAAGGCGCCGCCGTCCAGGTTGTTCCCTGGATCGCCCGGATGGCGGCGGCCTCGCGGCCGCTGGGCGGCACCACCACCCCCATGCGCAGCATCGAGCCGAGCGGCTTGGTGAAACTATTGACGTACCACACTCGCTCGGGATCAAGGCTGTAAAGGGTTTCGGGCGCCGCCTCGTCGAGCAGGGCATAGGCGTCGTCTTCGACCACCTCGACCCCATGCCTTCGGGCGACGTCCAACAGCGCCAGCCGGCGCCCCAAGCCCATCGTCGCCCCCGTCGGGTTTTGCAGCACCGGCACCAGATAGATCAGCGCCCCGGGATGGCGCGTCAGGGCGCCCTCCAGGGCTTCGGGCAGCATCCCCTCGCCATCCAGGGCCACGCCGACCACCGGCCGGCCAAGCAGCGCGGCGGCGGCCAGGGCTCCGGGATAGGTCACCGCCTCGGTGATCACCGGCCGTCCGGGCTCGGCGGCCAGGGCCAGGGACACGACGATGCCCTGTTGGGCGCCATTGACCAACAGGACACCTTCGGCCGGGGCGCTGGGGCGGTGGGCGGCGATCCAGGCGCCGGCGGCGGCCCGCAAATCGGGCCAGCCGGCGCAGGGGGGATAGCGCGAGGGATCGGGCAGGCGGCCGTCGCGGGCCAGGGCGGCTACGGCTTCGGCGAAGGCCTCGGGCGGGATCATCGTCGGCGGCAGGTTCAAACTGAGATCGGCCACGCCTTCGGGCCGGATCACCTTGTCCATCAGCCGCGAGGCCAGGGGCGTGGTGGCGACGCCGATCACGAAGGTTCCGCGCCCATGCTCGCCGCGCACCAGCCCGCGCCGCTCCAGCAGATCATAGGCCCGACCGACGGTGACGACGCTGGTCGCCAGCGCGATGGCCAGACGACGATGGGCGGGAAGGCGGGCCCCCCGCCGCAAACGCCCCGAGTCGATATCCTCGGCGATGGCGCGGGCCAACCGCTCGCACAGGGTACCGGGCGGGGCCGCGAAACGCGGCGTCCAGGGAGAAGGATCGCGCACCGGAGAAACCTTCCATCGCAGAGACCAAAAGTGACCTAGTTCACAAGACCCCTTGACTGATAGACCCCTTTAAAGCGTCCTACAAGGCGGATCGCCGCATTCTCCCCAGAAAAGACGGAATTTCCGGGAAAAAGAGCGGTCAACGGCGGATCACCTCGCCGACTTTCGCCAAAGTGTCCTATGACAGGTTGTGGAGAGAATCCGATGTCCGAGTCTCTTTTGCCTTTGGTTCTCTTCGCCGTGACCATGTTCTTCACCCCCGGTCCCAACAACGTGATGCTGACCACCTCGGGGGCGGCCTTCGGCTTCCGCCGCACCTTTCCCCATTTGCTGGGCGTCGCCCTGGGCTTTCCGTTGATGTTCGTCGCCGTCGGCCTGGGCCTGGGGGCGGCCTTCACCGCCATCCCCGGCCTGCAGCGCCTGATCGCCCTCATCGGCGGCTGTTATTTGCTGTATCTGGCTTGGCGCATCGCCACCTTGCCGACGACGGCGCCCGCGACCGACGCGGCCGGCGAGGGGAAGAAGGCGAAAGCCAGGGCCCGGCCCCTGGGCTTTTTGCAGGCCGCCGCCTTTCAATGGGCCAATCCCAAGGGCTGGGTGATCGTCATCAGCGCCCTGGCGACCTTCACCTCGCCGAGTTCCCTCGACGCCGGCGATCAGCGGCTGGCCCAGATCCTGGTGATCGTCGTCGTTTTCATCGCCGTCGGTCTGGCGAGTTCGGCGGCCTGAGCGGGCTTTGGCGTGGCCATCGGCCAATGGCTGGGCGTCAGCGCCCGCCGCCGCGCCCTGTTCAACGGAACCATGGCCGGCTTGCTGGTGCTGTCGATCGTTCCGATGCTCGCTTGATCCGCAAGGACCGGAACCGCCCTAGCGATTGGCGTGGTCGTTGACGAAGCGTTCAAGATCGGCTTCGGCGATCCGCCATTCCCGGCCGAATTTGATAGCGCGCATCTGCTGGTCGCGGATCCATTGACGGATCGTCGCCTCCTTGACCTTGAGAAGCTGGGCGGCCTCATGGACCGTCAGCAGCGGTTTACTCAACATCCCGGTCCTCCCTGTGTCCCCCGGGTCTTCGCCGGTCGACCCCCGGTCCCCGGTCCACCCCGTCTCGTCGGCTGAGATATGTTTGTATGCGTGCGCGGCGGTTCAAGCCATGGTCTTGAGGGCGGCGTTTTGCGGAAATCAAACAAAGAGGGGGCCGCTCACGGCCCGCCGCCCGCCCCCCCTCCCGGCGGACCGACGGCCCGGGGATCGGCGCCCTCGCCGCCGGGCAGGCCATCATCCAGGGTCAGGCCGCCGGCGATGACATCGGCCAGGGCGCCGCGCAGAACCTCGGGCTTGACCGGCTTATGCAGCAGTGGCAGGCCGCTGGCGTCGGCTTCGCGCAAGCGCTGGGGAGCGGTATCGCCCGTCAGCAGCAGGGCCGGCACCGCCTGGGCGAAGTGATCGCGCACCAGACGAACCGCCTCGACGCCGTTCTCCCCCTTGCCCAGGCGGAAATCGCTGAGGATCACATCCGGGGCTGCGAGAAATCCCCCCGAACCCAGGCCCTCGCGCAGGCCGTCGAGATCGGCGAAGGCCAGCACCTCGCAATCCCAAGCCTCAAGAACCAGGGTCAGGCCATCAAGCACCGCCGGATCGTCATCGATCAGCAGCACGGTCAGCCCGCGCGCCGCCTGGGCCGAAACGCCGAGCAGCCCGTCCTCGGGGCGCTCGATCGCCCTGCCTTGCGGCCCGGGCAGGCGGATGGTGAAACACGACCCGCGCCCGGGCAGCGACCGCACCCCGACGCGGGCCCCCAGCAGCAGGGCCACCCGTTTGACGATCGCCAGTCCCAGGCCCAGCCCCTCGCCCTTTTCGCGGGCCGGGTTCTCGACTTGGTGAAAATCCTCGAAGATCAACCCGTGCTGTTCGGGCGCGATCCCCGGCCCCGTATCAAGCACCTGGATCTCGACGCCGTCGCCGCGCCGCCGCGCCCCGACCAGCACCCGCCCGCTCGGGGTATAGCGCAGGGCGTTGCCCAGAAAATTGCGCAGGACGATTTCCACCAGGGCCGGATCGGCATGGACGGCGGCGCTGGAGGCGACGGCGCGCAACGCCAGCCCCCGTGACACCGCCAGCGGCTGGAATTCCTCGCTCAAGCGGGCAAGCAGCCCGCCGATCATCACGTCGCGCGGCTCGCAGCGCATCAGCCCGGCATCGAGCTTGGAAATATCGAGCAGGGTATCAAGCAGCGCCGTCAAGGCGTCGGCGGTCTTTTCGATCTTGCCGATGATGGCGGCGCGCCACGGATCGTTTTCACGCCCGGCCAGCACCGAGATGAACATATTGAGCGCCTGCAACGGCTGGCGCAGATCGTGGCTGGCGGCGGCCAGGAAGCGGGTTTTCGCCCGGCTGGCGCGATCGGCCTCTTCCTTGGCGGCGCGCAGGCGGCCCTCGGCCAGTTGCTCCTGGGTGATGTCGCGCAGATGCATGACCACATAGGCGCGCTCGCCCACCCGGGGGCGCTGCAAGGTGGCGCTGACCAGCCCCCAGACCGTCGCCCCATCGGCGCCGACAAAGCGCAACCGCACGGTCAGCGACGGTTCGATCTCGGCGGCGAGGCGGCGGATCATATCAATGGCGATCTTGATATCGCCGGGGAAAACCACGGCGGCCAGATCGCCGGGATGGGCGGCGTCGATCCCCAGCAGGGCGCGCAGCATCGGGTTGACCATGCGGAAATGGCCCTCCGTATCGATCAGGGCCATGCCATGGCCGGCGGCATCAAAGGTGCCGCGAAAGCGCTCCTCGCTATCGCCCAGGGCCAGGGCCAGGGCGCGGGTGCCGGTGACATCGCGAATCCGCAAGATCACCGCCCGCGCCAGACGGTCCTCGGCCCGGCTTTCCGGCCGGCCGGCCGCCGCCCTTTCGATCAAAGGGATCATCCGCACCGACCACCAGTGACCATCGTGGCGATCTTCGAGGGTTTCGGCCACACAGCACGCGACCACCCGGGCCAGGGCGGAGCGCCGCCCCGTCGCCACATCGGGGGGCAACAGGGCGAAGGGATCGCAGCCCAGCGCCTGCGCCTTATCGGTCAACCCCAGGCGGGCGGCGCCGCGCCGCCCGGTCGAGATCACCCGTCCCGCCCCATCGACCACCATCAGGTCATCATCAAGGCTATCAAGAAGGTCCTGCACCGTCAGGGGCGGGTCTGGCTGCGGCGAGTCTGGGAGCATGGGGTGAACTCCGGAAGGACGGACCGGCGTCCCTTGTACCGCGGACGGCTTGGGATCGAAAGGTCGAGACCCTCCGAAATACCCGAAAGACTGCATTCTTGAGCCGAAAGTCTCTTATCGCCCCCCGCGCGCCGCCCTGTAACTTGACGCGGGCACCCGCCCAACCGACATAATAGGGGCAAGGTCGGCGCCCATTTGGGGCCGACCGGCATGGCGCCGGACCTGGGCCCACCCCGTCCTTTCGCCCATGTGTGCTCGCTCGACGACCCAAGGAGGAGGACGCAAGTGACCCGACTGTCCGTTTTCAACAGTCCGCTGCTGTTAGGCTTTGACCATTTCGAACGCGTGCTCGACCGCGTCGCCAAGACCCAGGCCGAGGGGTATCCCCCCTATAATATCGAGCAGGTCAGCGAAGTTGGCCTGAGGATCACTCTGGCCGTCGCCGGCTTCGCCGAATCCGACCTTTCCGTCGCGGTCGAAGACAATCAACTGGTCATTCGCGGACGGCGCCAACAAGACGACGCCGAGCGGATCTTCCTGCACCGCGGCATCGCCTCGCGGCAGTTTCAACGGGCCTTCGTCCTGGCCGAGGGGATCGAGATCATCGGTGCCAGCTTGGAGAACGGCCTGCTGCACATCGACCTAGAGCGGCCGATTCCCGAGCCCAAGGTCCGTCATATCCGCATCGACGCCAAAGGAAGCGGCGATCCCGCCGACAGCGCCCGTACCATCGACGTTTCCGCCAAAGACCGCGCCTGACAATCCACCCGCGCGTCCAACAGACGGCGGGGCGGTCGAACCCAAGGCGATTACCGGGCGTTAGACATCATAACCACCGCTAGAAACGCCCGAGGATCAAGCCAGAGGGATCACCGGATTCGGTCACAAAGGAGTCCCATCATGAGTGACAAGAATTTCCAAGAGTCCGCCGAGCACCCGGCCATTCCCGGCCCGGCCAATATCGAGGAACTGGCGGTCCTCGGCCTTAACGCCCTGGCCTATGCCCGGGCCGCCACGGCCGCCGATGCCCAGCAGCCGATCGCCGGCTTCACCATCCACGCCGCCAACGGCCTGCGCATCGGCTGGGCGCCCAGCCTGGATCTGGCCCATGTGGCCATCCGCCAGCACGATATGCAGCCGATGCCGCTGCACTGAGCGGCGACACCCCTTCGGCGCCTTTCGCTCAAGCGGGCCCGATCGGCCAGATCGGGCCCCGAGCCGCGAAGGATATGGGATAAGGTTGCTGCAAAAAAGCGATGTGAGCATTCTTAGCAAACAGCGCACAATCTTCTGGTGCCATGTAAAAATCAATGTTTGCTCTTTTACGGCGAGCGGGTCAGATTAAAGGATCTCAATCTTTCGGATATGCCCTCTCTTTATGCCGTTGCCTGATATCGACTTTAAAAACATTCGAGAGCACGGCGGCAGCCGCCATAGAGCGTTTGAGGAGTTGTGCTGCCAGTTTGCCTCTCTCGAGCCACGCGCCCCAGAGGCGGAACATTACCGCAAGGGCGCGGGGGCTGATGCCGGGGTAGAGTGCTTCACCCGTTTTCCAGACGGCCAAGAAACAGGGTGGCAGGTTAAGTACTATTGGGACGTACATAACCTGCTCCGCGACCTCGATTCAGCGCTCAACCAAGCGCTGACCAAACACCCGATGCTCACCCGTTACGTGGTTTGCATACCGTTTGACTTGTCTGACGCTCGAACGGGAAGAGGCAAGACTCCTCTGGAAAAATGGCAGGCTTGGCGCGACAGAAAGATAAAAAAGGCCACCGAATCAAGTCGTCGCTTAACCATTGAGTTGTGGAATGCCAGCACTCTGAAAGAACGCCTTACTCGTGAACCCTCACAATACGCCGGAAGAACTTTTTACTGGTTTAACCAACAACTTCTTACGGTGGCGTGGTTCCAACAAAAATTTGAATCGGCTGCGGCTGACCTTGGCAACCGCTACACGGCCGATACAAGTGTCACTCTCCCGATCCGCCGGGCCTTACTTGGATTGGCGCGTGACCCAGACCTCCACCGCCAGATGGAGACCTGGGTACGGGATATTTTCCGCCACGGACGGTCAGCAGTTCAATCGGCCACGCTCCTGGCCGAGGTCACCGCTCCCTTACCCGCAGATTTCGCTCAATCCCTACTATCGCTCGAAGCAACCTTGCCGTCGGAGCCGCCGACCGCATCACACTTTTATCCGCTTAAGCAATGCCGGGACGCCTTGAATGCCGCCGCGCGCGCATTAGAGAGAACATTCGCTTGGCTATATAACAACGCGGACGGCGTTAAGGATGCCAAGGACCGTCGCGACAGGGCATACCGCGACCTCAGGGAATTGCACAACTCAATTCACAGCATGAGCCTTGAATTGGAAGGAGAAAGCTGGGCTTACGTCAACCAGAGCCAGATCCTCGTGCACGGAGGTGGGGGCGTCGGCAAATCACATCTGCTCGCCGACGTGGCGGCCTACCAGATCGAACGTTGCCGGCCGGCGGTGCTGTTGCTGGGGCAGAATTTCACCGAGGGCAATCCATGGGATCAGATCCTCCGTGAGCTGGATATGCCAGCAGGGACAAGCACACAGCACTTTCTCGGCGCTCTCGATGCTGCAGCTCAGGCAGCGGGTGTCAGGGGACTAATCCTTGTTGACGCGCTCAACGAGCGGAAAGGCACGGCCTTATGGCCTAGCCGGTTGGCGGGTTTTCTCAAGCAGGTGGAGGCATTTCCGCATCTTGGGGTGATCTTGTCCTGCCGCACGACTTATCTTGCACACGTCATCCCCGACTCGCTAACCGAGGAGGTTCTGCCCCGGCTGGAGCACCACGGCTTTGGCAGTAAGGATGCGCGTGCATACCTGAAGGCCCGTGGTTTTGTCCTGCCGGGTGCGCCGGTGCCGGCACCTGAGCTGAATGTCCCGCTGTTCCTGAAAACCCTTTGTGACGCTCTTGAAAGAAATCAGCAGCGCGAGTTCCCACGCGGCATGACCGGTGTGACGGCAATTTTTTCCTTCTACCGTGATGCCGTCCAAAGTTTTGTGGAACGACGTCTTCAACTGGACACCCGCCGGAAAATCGTCAAGAGGGCAATCGAAGCGCTGGCCGAGGCGATGGCCTGGGGAGTAACAGAACGTCTCCCTGTGGAGCAGGTACAACCCCTGTTCGACGCCATCTTGCCTTCTCAGGCGGACCGGAATCGCGATCTCCTTACTCAGCTTGAGAGCGAAGGCATGCTGACGGTGGAGGTTGACGACGACGGGGCCGAAGTCGTTCGCTTCACTTTCCAGCGCTTCAGCGACCATGTGATCGCTGCTCGTCTGATAGATGTTCATATAGGCGCCGCCAGTCCCGCTGCCGCCTTTGCCGCGGATGCTCCGCTGCTCCGGTATGTCACTGAACCATTGGCATGGGAAATGGCGGGGGTAGTTGAGGCTTTGGCTGTGCAGCTTCCCGAACGTTTCGGACAAGAACTGCCGGACCTGTTGCCGGCAAAGACCTCTTACAGCGTCCAAGAGGCTTTCCGTGAGAGCCTGCTCTGGCGCGCGCAGCAGAACTTCACACAGAGGACGCTAGACCTTGTGCACCGGATTTTAGGTGAGAAAGAGGTTCTGAGTATCCTGCTGCATGTGGCGACCGAGCCGGACAACCAGTTCAACGGCCTTTATCTTCACGATCAATTGAAGGCATGGCCGATGCCGGAGCGGGATGCGAAATGGTCCATCCCCATCTCGTTAATCGGAGCAGATGAACATTCCCCGATTATGACGCTTATCGAATGGGCCTGGAGCAATGGCTTCGACGTCATCGAAGATCGTCGCGCTGAGTTGGCGGGCATCACCCTAAGCTGGTGCCTCACCACTTCGAACCGCACTGTACGCGACCGCGCCACCAAGGCGCTATCTTCTCTGATGGCAAAGCGTCCCAATCTGGCCGCCAACCTGTTGGCGCGGTTCTGGGAGATTGACGACGACTACCTGCGCGAACGCCTTCTGGCGGCGATCTACGGCGCGTTGCTGCAGGGGATGATGGATGAGGGCACGATCGGCACTCTGGCCCTGGCGGTATACACGACACTCTTCGACGCCGGGGCACCGCCGCTCAATACCTTGATCCGCGATCACGGCCGGGGAATCGTGGAGTATGCGTTGTGGAGGCAGTGTTTGCCGCCTGAGGTCGACCTGACGAAAGCGCGTCCCCCGTACCGCAGTCCATGGCCGCTGGAGCATATCCCCAACGAAATCATCGAGAATTATACCGACACATACGGATCGGGAGCCCGTTATTCCGACCAAATTGTCAGTTCTGCCGTCCAGGATGGCGATTTCGCGCGCTACGTGATCGACAGCCACGTTAGGAATTGGAGCCCTGCACCGCTGGGAGTAACAAGGCTGCCAAGCGACCCTGAAGTTGGGCTGTCATGGTTAGCCGATTTCAGTGCCACGGCATCGCCCGAAGCTGTCACCGCCTTCATGGAGATGGCAGAAAAAGCAAAACTTCTTAATGGCCGCGGCCGTTGGGAACAGACGCCAGAGCGAGAAGCTTTTGAGGAAAGCGAGCGTGCCTTCCGCAGCACTATCACCAGTGACGCGTGGGAAGACTACCGGGTGAGCATCCAGCCATGGATAGCGAATGGAATGGGCTCATGGGCTGGTCGAAGCACCGCCCTGTTTAACCAGCGTTGGGCTCGTCGATGGGTTTGCATGCGCGCCCATGATCTCGGCTGGTCCGAGCAACTGCACGGGGCCTTTGACCGTGGCCGACAGATCAGTCACGGCAGGATGTCTCATTCTGTGGAGCGTATCGGCAAAAAATATCAGTGGCTTAGCTTGTATGAACTAGGAGGTCGTTTGGCCGATAACTGCGCCTTCATCGGAGGAAGAAACGCTGGCGAGGCGCCCGGATCTTATCCCGGAGAAACCTGCGGTAGCCTGCGAGACATAGACCCATCTCTCCTTGCCGAATCGGCCCAGGATGACGGGGGGACCAGATTCGATGAACCGGTGTGGTGGTCACCCATCCATCCAGTGCTGAAAGCGTCGACCCCGACCGAGCGCCTTCAATGGCTCCATAGCCAGGATGGCATGATCAATGACGTCCGCTGTATCGACGTTGCTGGGCGGGATAGCGGACGTTGGCTCGTTCTGCACAGCTTCACATCTGTTGGCGAACGGCCGTGGGGAGATGACGAGCGCGGAATGGATAGTTGGGCGCGCATCAATTGCGTTGTCGTCAAGCGGAGAGACCTGAGCCGTTTGCTGAGAGGGCTCCAGACAAAGCGCCTCAGTGACCCGCACGCCCTGCCGTTCATCGAAATCTACGGCCACGAACACTACATCGGCGAGTATCCATGGCACACATCATTCTCCGATTTTTCGGACTGGGAGGAACCGGGGGACGGGTTGGGTTCCCTTCCCACGGCCGCTCGACCCACAGTCACTGAATACACCTGCGAGCGCGGCGGATATGACGGCTCTATCGATGATGCAATCCGGGTCGAGATGCCGGCGCCATGGCTGATCCGTGACATGGAACTCCACATGTCAGATGGCCGGCGGCCAACGTTCCTCGACAGGGCTGGGTCGATTAGATTTTTTGATCCAGCCTTGACCGAGCAAGGCCCACACGCGGCGCTAGTGGACCGCGAAGCATTCCTGCGAACCTTAGACAAAGCGGGGTTGGCACCGGTGTGGGTGATTGCTGGGGAAAAAAATGTGTACGGCGGTGACGGAAAGGGCTTCGGTGGTCGTTTGAACTTCACAAGCCTGTACTGGCAGCAAGACGGAGATTGGGAAATAAAGCATTACACGTATTTCGAGCCACCCGCGAAAAAGCAGGTGGAGACGCTGTTCGGCGGTCCAGTCCCGTCATGGGTGCCTGTTTGCGAGGATTAGCGACCAGAGGGGAGGGCGGGGGGGGGCCCAGCCATTCAACTCCCCTCCTCACAGGTTGCAGTCCTCAGCTGCTAAGACAGCGTCGGCGCGAGACCCTATGATCCCTGCGGGATCCGGTCCCAATCGTTAAGCCGCTTCGGCGGGATCAAGCCCCAGGCGGTCGACCACCCGGCTCAATTGGCCGCGGATCTCCTGGGCGACATGGATAAGGCCGACATTGTCGATCGCCATCATCGCGGCGACAGGGTCGACGGCTGAAATCTCGATACGCCCGGCATCGGCTTGGCCGGCGGGAATTTCGCGCACCACCACGTTACAGGGCACCATCAGGCCGATGCGCGGTTCCTCGTGGAGCGAGCGCAAGGTGAAGCCCGGGTTGCAGGCGCCCAGGATCAGATAGGGCGGCAGATCGGCATCAAGCCTGGCCCGCAGGGTGGCGGCGACGTCAAGGGTGGTCAGAATGCTAAAGCCGTTGTCGGCCAGGGCGCTGGTCACTTCGGCCACGGCATCGGCAAATCCGCCCGAACCGCCATACAGGGTGGAGATGTGATAGGTCATGACAACGCCTCCCGCTGTGGTTTTATAATTAAGGTCTAATTTACATCAGGCGGGGCGCCCTGTGAACCCGGTCAGACGAAAGGCCCCTCGCGAGAGGGGCCTTTGCTTAAGTCTGGCACGCAGCGACCGCGATCAGCTGTCGCGGGCCATCTTGCCCAGACGCAGACGCAGGGCGTTCAGTTTGATGAAGCCTTCGGCGTCGTGCTGGTCATAGACGGTGTCTTCCTCGAAGGTGACATAGTCCATGCGATAGAGGCTTTTCGCCGCCTTGCGGCCGACGACGCTGACATTGCCCTTGTAGAGCTTCAGGCGGGCGGTGCCGGTCACCGTCTGCTGGGTCTGATCGATGGCGGCCTGCAGCATCAGGCGCTCGGGGGCGAACCAGAAGCCGTTGTAGATCAGCTTGGCATAGCGCGGCATCAGCTCGTCGCGCAGGTGCATGACCTCGCGATCAAGGGTCAGGCTTTCCACGGCGCGGTGGGCGACCTGCAAGATGGTGCCGCCCGGGGTTTCATAAACGCCGCGCGACTTCATGCCGACATAGCGGTTTTCGACCAGATCCAGACGGCCCACGCCATGGCGGCCGCCGATCTCGTTGAGCTTGGCGAGCAGGGCGGCCGGGGTCAGCTTTTCGCCATCGATGGCCACGGCATCGCCGCGCTCGAAATCGACCTCGATGTACTGGGCCTTGTCGGGGGCGGCTTCCGGGCTGACCGTCAGGCGGAACATGTCCTCGCTGGGCTCGGTCCAGGGGTTCTCCAGGGCCTTGCCTTCATAGGAGATGTGCAGAAGATTGGCGTCCATCGAATAGGGCGCCTCGCCGTGCTTGTCCTTGGGCACGGGGATCTGGTGGCGCATGGCGTATTCGATCAGCTTGGTGCGGCTGTGCAGATCCCAGGTGCGCCAAGGCGCGATGATCTTGATGTCGGGCTTGAGCGCATAGGCGGTCAGCTCGAACCGCACCTGATCGTTGCCCTTGCCGGTCGCGCCGTGGCTGACGGCGTCGGCGCCGGTCGCCTCGGCGATCTCGACCAGACGCTTGCCGATCAGCGGCCGGGCGATCGAGGTGCCCAGCAGATAGACGCCTTCATAAAGGGTATTGGCGCGGAACATCGGGAAAACGTAGTCGCGGACGAATTCCTCGCGCAGGTCCTCGATGTAGATCTCCTTGATCCCCATCATCTCGGCCTTCTGGCGCGCCGGCTCCAGTTCCTCGCCCTGACCGATATCGGCGGTGAAGGTCACCACCTCGCAGTCGTATTCGTCTTGCAGCCAACGCAAGATGATCGAGGTGTCCAAACCGCCGGAATAGGCGAGAACAACCTTCTTCACGTCACCTTTCTTCATGGAAAGCGCCTTCTTGACCATGGGAGGAATGCAGCCGGAACCCAATCATAAGGTCCCGGGTACAAAGGGAAAAAGCAAAAAACCGAGGAACGCGCCGGACAAGGTCATCGGGGGTCCCTTTTGGGGTGATCCATTTTGGTCTTGAGGTGGGCGACGAAGCGCGCCGCCCAGGGCGAGGCCGCCACAACCTTGGCCGGATCGATCGCGGTCAGCAATTTGAAGGAATGCGCGCCCTTATCGTAACGCCCCTTGGTCTCGCAGGTCTTCGTCGCCCGGGCAAGGCCGTCATAAACCCGCTGTTTCAACCAGGACTCGAGAGGGGCGCCGGTGGCGGGCAGGGCGTTTTCCTTGAACTCTTTCCCAAAGAAACTCTTGAGGGTCTCCCGGTCGGCCACGAGCCAATACTCCATGCATTGGACCATCAGGTGGCAATCCTCGTCCCTCGCCCCCTCTGGCTTATCCCATCCGTCCTCTTGTCGCTGTTTCAGATGTCGCCAGGGTTGCCACGTGTCGGGCTTGCCGGCCTGGATGTCGGGTGCCACCGGACCTTCGCTATCGACCAGCAAAACGGCGTCTTCACGGTTTTCAAGGGCGATACAATAATCGTCATAGGCATTATGGCGGCTGCCGCAGACCATGATCCGGGGCTTTTTGGACAGACCGGCGCGGCTGAGGAAGGTGGCGAAAGCCTGCCGGCAGGCGGCTTCGTGACCGCCACCGCCCTCGACGAACAGTTTCACCATCGCGTGCCGCCGATTCCACCACGGGTCCAAAGCTCGCCCAGGCGATATTTCGCCAGCCAGGGCTTGAGCGTTTCGCCATCAAGCCGGGTCAGGGTGGTTCCGTTTTCGTTTTTTTCGGCGATCAGCACGGCTTCGGGCCGATCGGTCATGGCGTCGACCAGCCCGTCGGAATGGGTGGTCACGATCACCTGGGTCCGTTCCGACGCCTCTTTGAGCAGATCGGCGAGGGTCGGCAGAATATCGGGATGGAGCCCCAATTCCGGCTCTTCGATACACAGAAGCGGCGGCGGCGCGGGATCGAGAAGGATGGCCAGCAAACACAGATAGCGTAGGGTGCCATCGGAAAGCCGGCTCGCCGGGATGGTAAAACGCCCGCCTTCGTGGAAAAAAATCTGCGAGGTTCCGCCTTCGATCGTCACGCCGTAATCATCGATTCCCTCGTAGAGAAGGCGAAGGGCTTCCAGGAAGCGTTTCTTGAGCGCGGGCTTATTGCCCAACCGCTGCAGAACCAAGGCCAGATTGCCGGCGCCATAAGGGTCGAGATAATCGTTGCGAAGATCGGTCTTCTGGTCTTGGCGTGGCGGGCTCTGCGGCCCCATGGTCCACTCGCGATAGCAGCGCATTGTCGGAAGGACCGCCCCGAGGGAAGTAAGTTCGGGGTATTGATGGGGATCCTTGCGCTGGGCCAGGATAGATTGGGTCGGATCGATCTCACTCGGAATGACAAAGGACCAAGCCTTAATCTCTCCCTCATTGGCTAGGAGAGCTCTGAGAGCACCGCGGCCATCCTTGAAATGGTACGGGGGAGGCGTCTGAGCACCTTCAGCGGCTTCCTCTTCGATCCGTTCCTCGATGATCTCGAAATGCTGACCGACCACCGTGAAGCGCAGGGCATACCGCAGGCCGCTCAAGGGGCCTTTTTCGTCGAAGACACTCTCAATGGTCGCCACCGGGGGGATTTCGCCCCCCTTCCACAACCAATCATGGATACCGCCCTCCCTCCGAAAGAAGGCGGGCGCGTCCTTTGGCAAGGCGCGAAACAGCTCGATCGCCGCGATCAGGTTCGATTTTCCCGAACCATTGGGGCCGATCACCACATTGAGCGGGCGAAGCTCGATGGTCTCGGCCGCCTCGCCGAAGCTCAGGATATTGGTCAGTTTGATCGATTTGATCAGCACCGCGCCCTCCTTCAGCCTAGCTTAAAACGGCCGTGTTCAGATGCTTGGCCGACCTCAACGATGCCGAGATCGGCCAATAGTCCTTAGACGTTGAAGCGGAACAGGAAGACGTCGCCGTCCTGGACCACGTAGTCCTTGCCTTCCGAGCGCATCTTGCCCGCTTCCTTGGCGCCGCTTTCGCCGCCCTGGGCGATGTAATCGGCATAGGCGATGGTTTCGGCGCGGATGAAGCCGCGTTCGAAATCGCTATGGATGACGCCGGCGGCCTGGGGGGCGCGCGACCCGCGCCGCACCGTCCAGGCGCGGGCTTCCTTGGGGCCGCAAGTAAAGAAGGTGATCAGCTCCAGCAGGTCATAGCCGGCGCGGATCACCCGGGTCAGGCCGGTTTCCGCGAGACCGAGGCTTTCCAGGAACTCGGCCTTCTCGGCTTCTTCTTCAAGCTGGGCGACCTCGGATTCGATGGCGGCGCTGATGACCACGGCCAGGGCGCCTTCCTTGGCCGCCTGATCGGCGACCTTGGCCGACAGCGCGTTGCCCGAAGCGGCCGAGGCCTCCTCGACATTGCAGACGTACAGCACCGGCTTGGAGGTGAGAAGCTGAAGCTGGGCGAACAGCTTGCGCTCCTCGGCATCGCGCGGGGCGACGGTGCGCGCCGTCTTGCCCGCGCGCAAGGCCTCGAGCGCCGGCTCGATCACGCCAATCAGCGCCTTGGCGTCCATATCGCCGCCCTTGGCCTTCTTGGACAGATTGTAATGGCGCTTTTCCAGGCTTTCCAAGTCGGCCAGCATCAGCTCGGTCTCGACCGTCTCGGCATCGCGCAAGGGATCGACCGAGCCATCGACATGAGTGATGTCGCCGTCTTCAAAGCAGCGCAGCACATGGACGATGGCGTCGACCTCGCGGATATTGGCCAGGAACTGGTTGCCCAGCCCCTCGCCCTTCGAGGCGCCGCGCACCAAACCGGCGATATCGACGAATTCAAGCTGGGTCGGCACCTTATTGGCGCTTTTGCCGATCTCGACCAGGGTATCAAGCCGCGGATCGGGCACCGCCACCCGCCCGACATTGGGCTCGATGGTGCAAAAGGGAAAATTGGCCGCCTGGGCGGCGGCGGTCGAGGTCAGGGCGTTGAAAAGAGTCGATTTGCCGACGTTGGGCAGACCAACGATGCCGCATTTGAATCCCATGGCTCAGCCGTTCCCTTTCTGGCTTTTACGGTCGAGGGCCTCGGCGAGCGCTGCGGCAAGACCCGTAGGAGAGGGGGGTGGGGCGCCGACCTCGGCCACCGATCCCCCGGACGTGCGCGCCTCCCCCTCTTTGGGTTTGGCCGTCGCTAGCGGCTTGGCCTTTTCGGCGGGCCGGGTCTGGGCCGCCACTTTGGACATGAAATCGGCCGGCCGGCCTTCCAGCATCAGGGCGAAGTGATCGGCCACCGCGTCAAGCATCGGCGCCAGCCAGTCTTCCTCGGCCTTGGCGAAATCGCCCAGCACGTAAGTCAGAACCCGGTCCTTGTGGCCGGGATGGCCGATGCCCAGGCGCACCCGCCAGAAGGCCGGGCCAAGGTGGGCCTCGATATCGCGGATGCCGTTATGACCGCCGGCGCCGCCACCTTGCTTGACCTTGATCTTGCCCGGGGCGAGATCAAGCTCGTCGTGAAGCACGATGATGTCTTCGGGGGCGATCTTGTGAAAGCGGGCGGCTTCCCCCACCGCCTGGCCCGAGGCGTTCATGAACGTCTCGGGCGCCAGCAGCAGCAGGCGGGCGCCGGCGATCTGGCCGTCGGCGACCTGGGCCTGGAACTTGCGCCGGAAGGGTCCGATTCCGTGCCGTCGCGCCAAGGCGGCGACGGCCATGAAGCCGACGTTATGGCGATTTCCCGCATAGCGGGGGCCGGGATTGCCCAGTCCCACCACAAGCTTCATCGCAACGGATCCTTCCGGCAGAGGACGTTACGCCGCGGGAGTGGCGGCGGCGGCGGCGGCTTCCCCGGCGGCGGCTTCTTCAGACTTCAAGCCCGACGGAGCGGCGATCGTGCAGATGGTGAAATCGCGCTCGGCGATCACCGGACGCACGCCCTCGGGGATCTTGACGACGCCAACGTGGATCGAATCGCCGACTTCGGCGCCGGTCAGATCGACTTCGAAGAAGTCGGGCAGGGCGTCGGGACGGCCATGGACCTCGATCTCGTGACGCACGACATTGAGCACGCCGCCGCGCTTCAGACCCGGCGAGGCCGTTTCATTGATGAAGTGGACGGGGATGGCGACCGTGACTTCCGTATCCTTGCCGATACGCAGGAAGTCGACATGGATCGGCATGTCGGTGACCGGATGAAACTGCACGTCCTGCACCATCACGCGGTGGGTCTCGCCGCCTTCGACCGTGAGGTCGAACAGGCGCGACGAAAAACCGGCCTTGCGCATTTCGGTGTGGATCAGGCGGGGGGCCAGGGACAGCAGGACGGGATCTTGCCGGCCACCATAGATCACGGCCGGAACCTGGCCTTCTCTACGTGTGGCGCGGGCTGCCCCCTTACCTGCCCGGTCGCGACCCTTCGCGGAAAGGGTACCGATGTCAGACATATGACTGCTCCGTAAAAAACGTTGTCCTGTCGACCTGGCCTCCAGGGGTGCCAGCGCCGATCACGCCGTCCGGATGTCCGGCGGCGAGAGGGGATCCGTGTACACCGCCCAGCCGGGGATGGCAAGGAAGCAAGGGCGCCAATCCCTCACCCGCCGGCCCTGTTTTTCGCCGGCACGGCGTAATCGGGCCATTCGCGGGCAACCACCGGGCCGTCCATGCGCAGGGCGTGGCAACTGTTGAGCAACGAGAACACGTCCTCGTCGGCCTTGCCCTCGTCCTTGCGCCGGGTCGTGCGCGCTTTCAGCAGGGTCTGGAAAGCCACCGTCGACAGCGGCCCCAGAAGCTCCACCAGATGGGTGCAGCCCTCGGCTCCGCCCAGACGCTCGCGCACCTTGCCGCGAAAGCCCGGCCCGATGGTCAGGCCGACCAGCCGCTGGAAATGATCCGCCACCTCCGGGCATTGGTGGAAGGGGGCGTGATCGGTGGCCGCCGCCACGGCGTGGATGCGCAGATCAAGATCGATGGTCAGGCGCAGCCCCATGCCATGGAGGGGTTCGCCGGCGGCGATGCCGTTGCGGTCGTGATTGGCGATGTCATAGGTTTTGGTATCGACCAGATGCCCTTCGATATCCCACAGACCATCGTCGCGTTCGTAGCCGACACAGTCGATGGTGCGGTGGTGAAGGGGCCGGCGGGGCGCCGGGGTGGGCAAAGGCATGGACGGGGGTGCTCCAAAAACAAGGCAAGCCGAAGCGCCGCCCCGACTTGCCCGTGCCAAAAAAGAAACAAAGGGGGATATCAGCTGATGCCGTACTGCTCCCCGTAAATGAAGGATTCGTGGGTCTTCATGTCGCGTTCAAGCTGGTCGGTCACCACCGCGTAAAGATCGCGAATCGAGACCATGCCAACCACTCCCTCTCCATCGACCACCGGCAGATGGCGATAGCCGCGGAGGCGCATCATGCGCAGGGCATCCTCGGCCGTATCCTCGGGGGCCAGGGTATCGGGATCGGGGGTCATGATCGCCCTCGCCATCACGCTGTCGGGATCGCCACCTTTGGCGACCAGCCGGGCGGTGACGTCGCGTTCGGTGATAATGCCCTTGAGGACACCGTCCTCCATAACGACGACGGCGGCGATCTTGTTATCGGCAAGGGTCCGCGCGACCTCCCGCGCCGTCGTCTCGGCCGAGACGAAAAAGATGGTTTGATCCCGCACGACATCGGGAACGATCCTGCGTTGCATGGCCCTTGCCTCCCAGCGATCCGGTTCAGTCCGATCTGCCCTTAATCCAGAAGGTAATCCCACCGGAAGGGTCGAACAAGAAGCAGCGGCAGACAAAAAGCCAAGAAAACGCCAGGATCTGGACAAGGTCTATATTTCCGGGTCTTTCCAGGGGTCTTCCGGTCGAACGGGCGGCGGAAGAATCTTGATCTGGGAAATCCGGTTTCTCACGCGTTTGACCACCTCGAACGTAAAACCATGGAAGCGGAAGACCTGTCCGGCCTGGGGAATCGACCGCGACTCGCGAATCACCAGACCGGCGAGGGTCGCCGCCGTCTCGTCGGGCAGGCTCCAGTCGAAGCGCCGGTTGAGATCGCGCAGCGAGACCTCGCCGTTGACCAGGAAACCGCCATCGCCCTGGGGCGGACACCGCTCACGCTCACATCGTGCTCGTCGGAAATATCGCCGACGATCTCTTCCAGGATATCCTCCAGGGTCACGATGCCGCGCAGGGTGCCGTATTCATCGACAACCACGGCGAAATGCTCATGGCGCTGGCGAAAGGCCTGAAGCTGGCCCAGCAGGGTGGTGGTATCGGGAACGAACCACGGCGGCGCCGCCAAGGCGGCGGCCCGCAGGCTGTCGATCGGCCCGGTATGGGCCTGAACGGCGCGCAACAGGGCCTTGGTGTGCAGTACGCCGATGATGTTGTCCTTGCGCTCGCGCCACAGCGGCATGCGGGTGAACGGACTGGCCAGCACCTGCTCGACGATCTCGCTGGTCGCCAGATCGGCATTAACCGAGGCGACATCGGAGCGGTGGACCAGGACATCGCCCAGTTTGACATCGGCCAGATCAAGGATACTGCGCAGCATCGCCCGTTCGTTGCGCACCAATCGGCCCGAGTCGGGCGAGGCGTGCTGATCGATCGCCCCGCGCAGATCCGACAGCGCCTCGGCCGAAGATCCCTTGCCCGGTTTGTGGCGCCGGCCGCCGCGCCAAGCCCTTAGAACCCGACCGATGCCCTTGCCGATGACCACCATCGCCCTTTGCCCGGCCCCGCCCTCAGGGCGCCACGGCGGCGCGCAGGGTGGCGAGCACGCTGGCCGTATCGGCCTCGCGCCACAGCAGCGACCGGCCGATGCCGCGCGCCAGCACGAAGGTCACCTTGCCATCCTCGACCTTCTTGTCGTGATCCATCGCCGCCAGCAGGCGCTCGGCGTTCCAGGCCGGGGCACCCTCGAGACGCCGGGGATCGGTGGGCAGGCCGACGTGATCAAGATGGGCGCGCAAGCGGGCGGCGTCGGCGGGCGGACACAGCCCCAGGCGCACCGACAGATCAAGGGCCATCACCATGCCGAGGGCCACCGCCTCGCCATGGAGCAAGGTGGGACCAAAGCCGGTTTCGGCCTCCAGCGCGTGGCCGAAGGTGTGGCCAAGGTTGAGCAGGGCGCGGCGTCCGCCTTCGCGTTCGTCCTCGGCGACCACCCGGGCCTTGGCGCGGCAGGCGGTCAGAACGGCGTGGATGCGCGCCCCGCCGTCACCGGCGATCAGGGCGGAGCCATGCTCTTCAAGCCAGTCGAAGAAGGCGGGATCATCGATGACGCCGTATTTGACCACCTCGCCATAGCCCGCCAGCAATTCGCGGCGGGGCAGGGTATCCAGCACGGTGGTGTCGGCCAGCACCAGACGCGGCTGGTGGAAGGCGCCGACCAGATTCTTGCCATAGGCCGTATTGATGCCGGTCTTGCCGCCAACGCTGCTGTCGACCTGGGCGAGCAAGGTGGTGGGGATCTGGATGAAATCGACGCCGCGCAGCAAGATGGCGGCGGCGAAGCCGACCAGATCGCCGATCACCCCGCCGCCGAGGGCGAGCAGGGTGGTCGAGCGCTCGAACCGCGCCGCCAGCAAAAGATCAAGCAGCTCTTCAAGCTGGGAAAAGCTTTTGGTCGCCTCGCCGGCCGGCAGCACGACGTGATCATGGGCAATGCCCGCCGCGCCGAGGGAGGCCAGCAAGGGATCGAGATGCAGCGCGGCGACGGTGGCATCGGTGACGACGAAAACCCGGGGCTTGCGCAAGAGGGGGGCGATCAAAGCCCCGGCGCGGCCCAGCAAGCCCGGGCCGATATGAATGGGATAGCTGCGCTCGCCCAGGGAAACGGTCAGAACGGACGACTGCAAGGCGGGGTCGGCGGCGGCATCGGCGGCTGTGTCTGGGCTCACGGGGCGGTCTCCGCATGGTCGGCGAGGTAGGAAAGAAGGCACGAGCGCACCCGCAGGGCGGAGGCGTCCTGGCTTTCGTCAAGGGCATCGAAAACGATATCGGCCTCGGCATAGACAGGATGACGCTTGGCCATCAGCTCGGCCAGTTTTTCGCGCGCGTCGCCGTTATTGAGCAGCGGCCGGTGGGTTCGTCCGGCGGTGCGGGCGACCAGAAGATCAAGATCGGCGCGCAGCCACAAGGATAACCCGTGAAGGCGGATTAGGGCGCGGGTGTCTTCGGCCATGAAGGCGCCGCCGCCGGTGGCCAGCACGCAGGTGCGCCCCGCCAGCAACCGGGCCATCACCCGCCGCTCCAGGGCGCGGAATTCGCTTTCGCCATAGGTGGCGAAGATCTCGGCGATGGTGCGTTTGGCGGCGCGCTCGATCTCGACATCGGCATCGACGAACGGCACCCCGGCCATCTGGGCCAGACGGCGGCCGATACAGGTTTTGCCCGCCCCCATCAGCCCGACCAGAACCAGGGTGCGCGGCAGTGCCAGGGTGTTTTCCTCGGCTTCAATCATTCGGCCAATCCCTCTCATCGCCACCCCCCGACGAGGGGCGCGGATACGGACGGCGGGCGACGTTGATCGCCCGCGACGGAGCCGGTACACTGCCTTCCTCTCGCCATGGTCGGGACTAAATACAAGGTTTGGCGGGTTTACGGTAGGGGCAATGGCCCCTTTCGGCCCCCGCCCGCCGCCGCCGCATGCCCTTGTGTCCCGGCCTCTCAACCGGCCCCTCAACCGGAAAGCCCCCCATGCGTTTCATGATCCGATTCATTCTCCTGGCTGTCGTGCTTGGCGTTATCGCGCTGGGCGTCACCCTGGCCGGACTTGATGGGGCGCCGCCCCGCCAGACGGTGGAAAAGGTTATCCCGAATGACCGGTTCTAAACGAGTCCGCCGTTTCGCCGCCGCCCGCCGCCGCACGGGACCCGTGGCTTGCGCCCTGGCCGTGGCCGGCACCCTGATCGCCGCCGCGCCCGGTCTGGCCCAATCCCCCTATCCGTTGACGCCGGGCTCGGCGGGAAGCCGCTCGGCCGGGGCGCCGCCGCTCGCCGGGCCCTTCGGTGCGGCCCGCCCGGGACGCCAGGGCATCCTCATGCAGGATCTGGGGGCGCCCAGCGCCGATGGCCTGGGTCTGCTCGCCCCGGCCGAAGGCGGCTTGGGACCGGCCCTGTGGCAGGGCCTCGGTCTGCAAGGCGCCCTGGCTCTGCTTGATGGCCTGCCCCCGGCCCTGGCCTCGCGCGCCATGGCCGATCTGACCCGCCGATTGCTGCTCAGCTCGGCCAATCCGCCGGCCGCCAGCGGCGCCGCGCCCGCCGATAGCCTGCTGCTGCGCCGGGTCGATCTGCTCGGCCGCTATGGTTTCCCCGCCGAGGTGGTCGCCCTGGTCGAGGCTTTGCCGGCGCAATCCCTGACCCCGGCCCTGGCCCGCCGGCGCGCCGAAGCCCTGCTGATACAAAGTCACCCCGAGCAGGCCTGCCAGCCCACCGCCAATCCGCCGCCGACGGCGACCCCCTTGGCCGTCGAGGATGACGTTTTCTGGCACAAGCTGCAGATCTTCTGCCAGCTGCAGGCGGGCAAGCCCGAACAGGCGGCTTTGGGCATGGCGATGCTGCGCGAGCAGGGCATCAAGGACGAAGGCTTCTTCATCCTGGCCGAGCGCATGGGCAAGCTGGCCAAGGGCAAGCCGCGCAAGCCGACGGCTTTCGACGCCCTGACCATCGCCCTTTATCGCGGCGCCGATCAGCCGATTCCGGCGGAAGCCGCCTCGCCCCCCACCCCCTGGCTCGACCGGGCGATCGCGCTCTCGGCGCCAACGCCGCCGGCACAGCGGCTGGCCAGCGCCGAACGGGCCGAAGCCGGCGGCGCCTTGCCCGCCGATGCCCTGGCCTATCTGTATGGCGACACCCCGATCCGCGCCGCCGACCGCACCAAGATCCTGTCGACCCTGCTGACCGAGGGCACGCCCCTGGCCCGCGCCCAGGCTTTCCAGGCCGTGCGCGCCTTGCGCGATCCCGTGGCCAAGGCCAATGCCGCGGCCGAGTTGCTGCGCGGCCTGCGCCAGCGCGATGGCGGGCTTTATCTGTCGATGGTCCGCGCCCTGCTGCCGTCGCTGCGCGAGATGCTGGTGCTTGATGGGGCCTTGGCCGCCGCCCCGGAGATCGCCCGGGCGTTCTATGGGGTGGGCGACATTCGCGCCGCCGGCCCCTGGGTGCGCCTGCTTCAGGCCAACAGCCGCGACCTGTTTCGCGGGCAGGGCGGTCTGGCCTCGCTGGTGACGATGGACCGCCTGGCCAACCAAGGCGACATCGACGGCGCTTTTCCGGCCAATCCGGCGGCGATCCTGATGAACCCGGCGGTGTCGCTTGACCGCCTGGGCGCGGCGGCGGCGCGGCGGGCGACCGGCGAAACCGTCCTGCTCGCCCTGTCGACCCTGGCCGGGGTTGGCGGTCCGACCAAGGCGCCGCCGGGGGTGCTGCGTCAGGTGGTCCTCGCCCTCCAGGGGGTTGGCCTGAATGATGCCGCGACCGCCATCGGCCTGGAGGCCCTGGCCGTCCAGGCGCCATGACCACCGCCGAGTCCGGCGACACGGCGCCAAGCAGCCGCGGACCGTCGCTGGCGGTCCAGGCCGAGGCTTTCCTGGAGATGATGCTGGCCGAGCGCGGCGCGGCGCGGCGCACGGTGGAAGCCTATGGCCGCGACCTGCGCGATTACGCGGCCTTCCTGCGCGAAAAGGGCCTGGACGGGCTGACGGTGTCGCGGCCGACCCTGCGCGCCTATCTGGCGACGATGGCCGCCGCCGGACTGGCGCCGCGCAGTCAGGCGCGCAAGCTGTCGTGCCTGCGCCAGTTCCACGGCTTTCTGGTCAGCGAGGGCCGCCGCCCCGACGACCCCACCATTGGCCTGGATTCGCCGCGCCTTGGCCGACCGCTGCCCCGGGTGCTGTCGGAAGCCGAGGTCGACGCCTTGCTGGTGGCGGCCGAGGCCGGCGAAGGGGCGCGCGGCCTGCGGGCGCGGGTGCTGCTGGAATTGCTCTATAGCACCGGCTTGCGGGTCTCCGAGCTGGTCAGCCTGCCGCTGTCGGTGGCCAACCGCGATCCCGAAACCATCCTGGTGCGCGGCAAGGGCGACAAGGAGCGTCTGGTGCCCCTTGGCCTGCCCGCCCGCGCCGCCCTGCGCGACTGGCTGATCGCCCGGCCGACGACCCTGCCCGCAAGCGGCGCGGCGCGGCGCCGGGCCGACCGCTTCTTGTTCCCCTCCTCGGCGGCGGAAGGCCATCTGACGCGCGACGGCTTCGCCAAGATGCTGGGCGAGTTGGCGCTGCGGGCCGGCATCGATCCGGCCCGGGTTTCCCCCCATGTGCTGCGCCATTGCTTCGCCAGCCACATGCTGGCCCATGGCGCCGACCTGCGCGGCGTGCAAACCCTGCTCGGCCACGCCGATATCGCCACCACCCAGATCTACACCCACGTCCTCGACGACCGCCTGACCACCCTGGTCCGCACCGCCCACCCCTTGGCGCGGCTCAAGGGGGAGGGAAATAATAAATAGATCACCTCTTCAATCAATCTCTTTAGATAACCTAAAGCTATCTAGAATTTTAGTTCCAATTTTTTGGAAATCCTGCCCTTTATCTATTGGGTGTTCGAATTTAAGTTTATTTTCTAAATCAGATTCTTTTCCTGTGAAAAATTTCCATAATTTAATTGAATATTCCCAATCTTTCTCGGGCCATTCTTCGAATCCAAAAAAATTATTTACTTCTTCCCAAGAAAGACCACCAACACGGGCCTTTCTATAAAGATCACTGTCAATATGGCGAACAATGGAGAGGCCAGTTATTAAAATTTTAATAACTGGCGAAGAACTCATTTCCATATAATTAGCAATAGATAAAGAATTTATTATTTTATCGATTGTTCTAAAATTTATTGTTTTTGCTATTGCTATTTTTTTTATTTCGTCTTTCATGCGACTATCTATTGGATGTCCTTTACAAGCATAATTAATATATTTATGAATAGCTTCTATTTCATAATTACTATTTATAGGGAGATTTATTCGAATATCATAAAATTTTTCTAGATACAGATTCCCGTTCGTATCTGCTCCATAACATCCACGAACCGCAGCCTCCATTTGTTTTAGATTCGTCACGACAACAAAGACAACACCATCGACAGAAAATAAGTGTTTTATTCCCTCGATAACATCCAATGCGAATGATGGTTTGCAGCGATCCAGCTCATCAATGATAAAAACTAGAGGCTTTTTATCTTCACAATCCTCACCTGAATTAGCCAATTCTCGGGAAAGCTTTTCAAGGCATTCCCTAAATTTTTTAATAACTTCTTTCTGTTGCTTAGCGCCCTCCAGCTTTTCCCCAATGAGTTTTTCCAAATAATCCGCACTAAGCTCACTACTCTCTGCCACACCTTCTTTAATTACCTCGGCAAGAGAGTCAGATAGCTCTGCGCCATTCACAAAACCTAGTGTTGCTATTTTCAGGGAGGTCTTCACTGCGATCGGGATTAAGGAAGTACCAACCTTTATTGCAACGCGAAGAAAATTTTCGGCCTTTTCTTCAGATATATTTTTCGCAAAATCAATTATTTCCGATGTTATCGAAATAAAAGCATCATCATGATAATCATTAGAAAATGCGTCATAATAAATCACCGGAACCTTTTTCTCTTTTCTCAAATGACCGGCCCATTGCTTAATAAATGTAGTCTTTCCGCTTCCCCAAGGGCCGTCCAGAATAATGGTTAATGGTTGATCAAATTCACAAACAAGAGAGGAAAACTTCTCTCCAAACTCTCTATATCCAAAGAGATCATTTTCGGTGAAGCCTTCATCATCGCCTATTTTTACAGAAGGAACAATTCTGCCCATAATTAACTCTCCGGATTGCCTCAGAGCATTAAAATATCTCTTTGGTTGCGAGCCGACAAGGACGCACGCTGCGCACGGTATAGCTCTCCTTCAAAACAATCGGGAATCGAGCGTGAAGGGCCAAAGCCCTTTCAGAGCAATTTTTGTGGTGTCGGGATGGGTATGGTTGATCACGATCGTGCGGTCGGGGGATTGGGCAAGGGGAAGGAGCGCCGAAGGGACCTTTAACAGAGGGGAGGGTCTGGCCTCGTGCCAGCGATCACCCAATCCCTGAGTCATCCCCTCCTGGCGCTGCCAGCCGTCGGGCAGGTCTTCAATCGCCACGATATCCATCCCCAGATCGTCGGGACCCTCGTATTGAATCATAACCAGATCCGGCAGCAGGCTTGGATCCTCGATATGGACCAGCTTTTCCAGAACGCAGAGCGCGGGCGAGGTGGCGCAATAGGTGACGGGATGGCCGATGGTATTCCAACGACCGTTGAAGCGCAGACCATAGCCGCCGTCAAAGACCTGGGCATAGTCCACTCCGGCAAGGCGCCAGAGCAGCATCAGGCGGCCGCGCCCCAGGCGATCTTGCCCAGGATGGTTTCAATGACCCGTCCCCCGGCCTCGGTCTGGGCAACGACTAGAGGTGTTTCCCCCCCCAGTTCCGTCAAAGGCCGACGCAGCCAGCGACCGGCCTTTTCCTCACCGCCAAAGGTCCGCTCGGCCAGTGTCTGAATGCGCAGCAGGCGAACCGCCCGGTCGGATTCATCAACCGTCAGCGATTGCCGCTTTTGCGCCCGATGCCGTCGGGTTCGCTGGGGGATAACAAAAGAGTCAATCTCCCCCTCGCTTAATCCTGCCTCGGCCAAACCCTTGAGGGCGCTTAGGGGCAGCCCCCCGCGCACGACGCTGGCGAGATCGGCCTGAGAGGTAACTTCGGCACCAAGAACCGGCACTCCACCCAACTTACGGGCCACGGCTTCGATAAGGGCTTCGGACATCAGAACCTCCCAGGCTATCGGCAACATGCCATATAGATAGGCGGCATCTTGCCGCCCGGCAAGCCCCCCCCTTAAACCGCAGGCAGGCCGATGCGTTGGCGCAGGGTGGCCGGGGTTTCGCCGGTGGCGCGCAGGCTGGCCAGGGTCAGGGACCGGTCGCGCTTGGCGTAGCGTTTGCCATCCGCGCCTTTGAGCAGGGCGTGGTGGCGATAAAGCGGGCTGGGCAGGGCGAGCAGGGCCTGAAGCAGGCGGTGGACATGGGTGGCCTCGAACAGGTCGCGGCCGCGCACCACATGGGTGATTTGCTGCAAGGCGTCATCAACGGTGACGGCCAGATGGTAGCTGGTCGGGGTATCCTTGCGGGCCAGCACCACATCGCCAAACAGATCGGGACGGGCGACCACCGCCCCGGCCTCGGCGTCGTGCCAGACCAAAGGACCGCAGCGCGCCAGGGCCTTGGCCGTATCCAGACGCAGGGCATAGGCGTCGCCTTTGGCCAGTCGATCGGCGACCTCGGCGGGGTCCAGGCGCTTGCACAGGCCGGGATAGGGCGCGCCTTCCGGGCCGTGGGGGGCCGAAGGGCTGCGCGCCACCTCGGCGGCGATTTCCGACCTTGTGCAAAAGCAGCGGTAAAGCAGCCCGGCCTCGTCCAAACGGGCCAGGGCGGCGCGGTAATCGGCCCAATGTTCGGACTGGCGGCGCGGCGTGGCGTCCCAGCGCACCCCCAGCCACGTCAGATCCTCAAGGATCGCTGTCTCGAACTCGGGGCGGCAGCGCTGGGGATCGATATCCTCCAGGCGCAGCAGGAAGCGCCCGCCCTCGGCCCGCCGGCTGTCATGGGCGAGCAGGGCCGAATAGGCATGACCCAGATGCAGCAGCCCCGTCGGACTGGGGGCGAAGCGGCCGGTGGTCGGGGCATCGGCGGGGGCTTTCGCCGCGTCGCGGCGAGTCATCGGGTCGACCGGGGAAAAACGGGGGAACCGGCGGAACGGCTAGCCATTGTTTTCTTTATACGTTTTTACTGAACTATCATATTCGCTTTGCGGTGGAAGGCGTACAAGGTAGCATTCCTTGACGCAGATTGGCCATTTTTTACAAAGGAAAGGGCCCTTGCGTATTGCGGCGAATGCATGTCCCGCCCTGGTCCTGAACGCTGATTTCCAGCCGCTCAGTTACTTCCCGCTGTCTTTATGGTCGTGGCAGGAGGCGGTGAAGGCGGTTTTCATGGACCGGGTCTGCGTGGTCAGCGAATACGACCGGGTGGTCCATTCCCCCAGCCTTGATCTCTCCTTGCCCAGCGTCATTTCGCTGAAGGAATACGTTCCCGTCGCCAAGCGGGCGGCCTTCACCCGCTTCAACGTGTTCTTGCGCGATGGCTTCGCCTGCCAGTATTGCGGCATCCGCCTTCCCGCCCATGACCTGACCTTCGACCATGTCGTGCCGCGCTCCAAGGGCGGGGTGACGGCCTGGAACAACGTGGTGACGGCCTGCGGGCCTTGTAACATGCGCAAGGCCAACCGAACGCCGCGCGAGGCCGCTATGCCGCTTCTTCAACGCCCGGCGGAGCCCAGCACCCACCGCCTGCGCAACGAGGGACGCTCTTTCCCGCCAGGTTATCTTCATGAAAGCTGGCGGGATTTTCTTTATTGGGACGTCGAGCTCGATCCGTTTTAAGCCCGCCCTGTCGACTCCCTTCCGCGCCCCCCTTGGCAAGAGGCGGGCGGTGGGGCAAATATTGGCCGATGGCCGCGCGACGCGCCGCCATACCCCACGCGAGACGCGCCTTCGCCGGATGGTCGGGATAAAGCATGAGTGATCCGAAAAAAGTGCAAGCGGCCCTGAACACCTCGTTGAAGGTGCTTGATTCGGTGGTCAAGGAACAGGAACGCGCGGTCAACCGCATCCTCGGTCTGGCCGAATTGCTGATCGAGAAATCCCCCGATCAGGTGACCGCCATGCGCCTTGAGGCGATCATGGAGGCCTGCGCCTTCCAGGACATCACCGGCCAGCAGATCCGCAAGGTCGCGGCCTTCCTCAAGCACCTTGGCACCTTGCAAGGCGGCCTGGAAATGGCCGCCGGCGCCACCAACCATGTCAATGACGCCCAGGCCAAGGCGGTTGGCGGGCTCAGCCAGGATCAGGTCGACAGGCTGCTGCGCGGCGAGGCGCTATAAAGCGAACCGCCTCACACGGCCATCGCCCGGCACAGCGCGTCGATCTCCTGGGCATGAAAGGCGCGCAGGAAGCCGACGATATGGGCGGCGATGGCATTGGCCGCGGCCGGGGCGTCGCGGCGGCGCATTGCCTCGACCACCAGCCCCAGGTTTTCGATATCGTGGTAGGTATCGGCCAGGGACTCGCGGTACAGGTACCAAAAGCGCAGGGCGACGTTATGGGCGTTGTCCATCAGGGTCGCCAGATAGGCATTGCCGGCGATATCGCGGATCTTTTCGTGGAACAGGGCGTCAAGCGAGATGAAGGTGACGTATTCGCCCGTGTCGATGGCCTGACGGCAGCGGCCGAGAAGAGCATCGAGATCGTCGATCTGGGCGGCCGTCGCCTTGACGGTCGCCAGGGAGACCGCGGCGCGCTCAAGGGCCAACCTGACCTCGAAGATCTCGCGGATCCGCCCATAGTCGATGGGGGCGACGAAAACGCCGATATTGGGTTGCCAGTCGACCAGCCCGACGTAATGCAGACGTTGAAGGATCTCGCGCAGCGGCGTTCGGCTGACGCCCAGCCGCTCGGCCAGTTCGCGTTCCTTGATCGCCGAGCCGGGGCGCAGTTCGGAATAGATGATCCAGTCGCGGAGGCGTCGATAGGCCTGCTCCTTGCCATCGGCCCGTCCCGATCCGCCGTCCGCCTGCTCCGCCATCGATCCTCCTGTGCCATCCGGTCGAGACTTTGAAGACAAGGGGCGGCGGCAAGGACACCCAAGGTTCCCTTTTCCGCCAGCTACTCCTGGTCGTCGATGGGCTCGAACCGGCCAAGGCCGCGATTCTTCCGGGTTTTCGCCGGGTCGAAAACCTTGCCGTGCATAGCAATATAGACTCCCGGCGCCAGCATCAACGCCGCAGCGCAGGCGAAACCGATATTGAAAGCCGCGTCGCTTCCCCCCACCCGGCCGGGGACCATCGCGCCGCTCAACACCACGGTCTTTCCGGCGAGTTCGGGCAAGCCGCCAAGATAGCGGGCGGTTTCAACCATGGTGTCGGTGCCGTGGGTGAGAAGGATATGATCCTCCACGGCTTGGCCGACCGCCCGGCCGATCGCTTCGCGGTCGGCCTCGGTGAAATCCAGGCTATCCTTGCGAGACAGCGCGACAATCGACACCGCGCCCGCCAGACGGGCCGTTTTCAGGACCTCGGCGACGAAGGGGTCGCCGACGACCAGCCCGTTTTCTTCCAGGCGATAGTCTTTATCGATGGTCCCGCCGGCGGTGAAGATGCGCAGGGGCGAGGGGGAAACGGCCATGGCCTTGAGGATCCTGTGGCAAGGGAAGGGGCGACGCCAAGCAAACCGGCGCCGCCGAAAATCCCCGTAACTGTTATTTCGGGTTATAGGCCCAGTTGGTGTCGCGGCGCTTGGTCAGATAGGCCACCAGATAGTCGACGAGCACGTCGTACATCGCCTGACCCTTTTCGCGCGTGGCCTTTTCCGGGGCCCCGGTGGCGCCGTAGTCGGTCAGCTCGGAAAAGTCCCACAATTCCTTCACGTTCTCATCGACCTCGGGGATCATCCCCCGGGCATGGGCCATGTCCACCAGTTCGGGGAAACAGGCCAAACCGATCGAGGTTTCCCCCTCGCCGCCGTGGCCCAGACCATTCCAGACCTCGAAGGTGTCCTTGGGCAGCAGGTTGCCGGCGGTGACCCACCAAGCGTCGAGAGAGCCGATCTTCATGTCGGGATGGCGCAGGCGCGCGGCGCGGGCGGCGACGTCGATGGCCGAGATATTGCCGTCATGACCATTGATGATCAGCACATTGCGGATCTTCCAATGGGCCAGCGAGTCGAGAATATCGGCGATCACCCGGATATTGGTATCCTGGCTCAGGCTGATCGACATCGGCTTATGCCAATAATGCTGACTGAAGCCGAAGAACGTCGGCGGCAGAACGAAGACCTTTTCCATGCGCTCGGCCACACCCAGGGCCAGCTTATGGGCCGTCAGCGCATCCATGGCGAAGGGCAGGTGATCCCCATGGCTTTCGCAGGACCCAAGCGGGATCAGGGCGGTGTCGTAAGCCCCTTCAACGAAGACCCGGGTGTTCATGTGTTCGAGCTGAACGGTTTTTTCCATGGCGTAAGCCCTCCTTGGACAGCAGGGATGGGGGAAGTGGCGAGCCGGTAAAGCGCAACGACGGAAAGGCCGCCCCGGGTCGGACCATCCCGGCCCGGGGCGCGACGACGGGCGAAGCCCGACCGATCAGGGCTTGGGCACGAAGGTCGGCGCCATCTCGGCCGCCTTGTAGAGCGCCTTGTCCTTGACGCCGATGACGGTCACGCTCTTGACCGGAACGCGGCTGCCCTCGGCGAAGGTGACCGCGCCGGTCACCCCGGCCAGATCCTTGGTCTCGGTCAGGGCCTTGCGGATGGCGGCGGGATCACCCGAACCGGCCCGCTTGATGGCATCGGCGACCAGCATCACCGTGTCATAGCCAAGGGCGGCGAAGGCGTTCTCGGGGGCGTTGCCATAGGCCTTGCCGTAGGCGTCGAAGAACGTCTTCATCGGGCCGGGCGCGCTGTCGGACACGAAGGAATGGGTGGTGAAATAGACGTTATTGGCCGAAGCGCCGCCCACTTCGAGCAGCAGCGGCGTGTCATAGCCATCCCCGCCGACGATCGGCAGCTTCAGGCCGGCCTGACGGACCTGACGCACCACCAAGCCGATCGAATCGGGCGTGGCGGCGATGTAAAGGATGTCGGGCTTCTCGGCCGCCGCCTTGATCTTGGTGATCTGGGCGGTGAAGCTTTTGTCGCCGGTGCGATAGGTGTCGCGCCCGATCACCTTGCCGCCCAGATGCTCGAAGGTCTCGCGGAAATACTTCGACAGCAAGGTCGCGTATTCATTGGCGGTATCTTCAAGGACATAGACGCTTTTGGCCTTCAGATCGTCGATGGCGAAAGAGGCGCCGACGGCGGCCTGGGTGTTATCGCCAAAGCAGGCCAGGAACATGGTGTCGCCGATCTGGTCGGGCAGCTTGGGCGAGGTCGCTCCGACGGCGATGAACGGCACGCCGGCCTTCTGGGCATTGGGACCAAGGGCCAGAACCGGATCGGAATCCGAAAAGCCGATGATCGCGCTGACCTTATCGGAATTGATCAACTGGCTGCCCAGCGAGGCGACCACGGCCGGATCGGTCTTGCCGTCATAGACCACCAGCTCGAGCGGGGTGCCATTGACGCCGCCGGCGGCGTTCAGGGTATCAATGGCGAGTTGGGCGCCATTCTTCGCCGGACCGTCAAGCGAGGCCTGACCACCCGTCAGATTGAAGGCGCCGCCGATCTTGATCGGATCGGCGCTGGCCGCCGGCCCGGCGAAGCCGATGGCCAGGGCGAAGGCGCCCGCCAACAGGCCGGCGCGTGTCGTGGAAACGAAAGGCATGCCATGTTCCTTCAGTGGGAGGAGAACGCCGCCGTCAGCCCTTGCGGCCAAACGACGTCAGCTCGCGGTCTTCGAGAAGGCCGCGCGGCCGGTAGATCATGACCAGGATGAACAGCAAGCCGAGGACCACCTGACTTGCACCAAACAGCGGGGGGACGACGACGAAGCCGAGGTCCATCCCCCGCTCGAGGTTCCGCAGAATTTCCGAAAGCGCCGTGACGACGACGACCCCGACCACGGCCCCCGACAGGCTTCCCATGCCGCCAAGAACAAGCATGATGATCAGGCTGACCATCAGCGGGAAAAAGAACGTCTGGGCCGAAAAAGACCCAAGATAATGGCCATAGAGCGAGCCGCCGACCCCGGCGAAGAAGGCGCCGACGGTGAAGGCGAGCAGCCGGGTCTTGAGCACGGACAGTCCGACGGCCTGGGCGGCGATGGTGTCCTCGCGCACCGAACGCAGCGCCAGACCGATCGGCGAATAGATCAGCCGGCCAAGCAGCGCCAGGGTGATCACCATCCAGATCAGGGCGACGGGCAAGGTGATGTCGGTGGGAACGCCGGTGAAGGTGCGGGCTCCCCGGGTGAAGCTCTCGGCGTTGACGATCACCGAATTGACGATGATCATGAACCCCATCGTCGCCACCGAAACGTGGTGTCCCGACAAGCGCATCAGCGGCAGGCCGACGATCACCGCCACGCCGGCGCAAACCGCTCCGGCGAGCAGCGTGGCCGGCACCGTGCCCATCTGCACCCCCGCCAGAAAGGCCGGAAGATCGGGCAGATAGGCCGCCTTGTCGGCGACCGACAGCGACAAGATCCCCGAGACATAGGCGCCGATGGCGACGAAGCCGACCTGCCCCAGCGAAAACACCCCGGTAAATCCGTTGGCCAAGCCCATCGAGGCCACCAGGATGACGCTGATGCAGCCCATGATCAGCAGGCGCTGCCCGTAATCGGAAACCACCATCGGCAGGCCCCAACCGGCCAGGGCCAGCAGGCAGGCTCCACCGAGCATCAGGACAAGACGACGGCTCACAGCTTGATCTCCCGGTTTGGCCGCATCAGCCCGCCCGGCCGGAACAGCAAGAAGAGGATGAGCAGGGCGAAGACGATGGCGTCGCGGTAGGGGGAAATCTCCGGCGGGCCAAAGCCGACGATGAGGATTTCCAAGGCGCCAAGCAGGTAGCCGCCCATCACCGCCCCGGCGATCGAGCCGAAGCCGCCGACGATGGCCGCGACGAAAGCCTTGAGCAGCGGCGAGAAGCCCATGCCCGGATCGACCACCCCCGATTGGGCCGCCCACAGCACCCCGGCTAGACCGGCGAAGCCTGAGGCGATGGCGAAGGCGGTGACGATCAGGCGGTTGAGGTTGAGGCCGACCAGGGCGGTGGCCGCCATATCCTCGGCCGCCGCCCGCATGCCAAGGCCGGTGGTCGTGCGGGTGACGAACCAGCCAAGCCCGAGCAGGCTGCAGAGGGCGAGGACGGTGGCGCACAGATCGATGCCGGTGAAGGTGATGGCGCCATCGGAAAAGCTATAGACCTCGCCCATCCAGTCGGGCAGCGGCATGGCGCGGGGCGAACTGGAAAAGATCAGGATGGCGAGATTTTCCAGAACATAGGTCAGGGCCAGACTGGTCAGCAGCAAGGTGACATCGGGCGCCCCGCGCACCGGCCGATAGGCGATGCGCTCGGCCAGAACGCCGACCAGCACCGAAACGCCGACGCCACAGACGACGGCCACGCCGAAAGGCAGTCCGGCGACCGTCAACAGCACAGTGGCATAGGATCCGGCCATCATCATGTCGCCATGGGCGAAGTTGGTCATGCGCAAGATGCCAAAGACCATCGACAGGCCGACGGCGACCATCGCATAGAGGCTCCCCAGGCTGATGGCGTTGATCGCCTGCTGGAGGATGAATTCGAGATCGGTCACTCTGTTGCCCCCAGATAGGCCTGAAACACCCGCGGGTCATCGGCCAGTTCGGCCGCCGCGCCCGACAGCGCCACCTTGCCCGTTCGCAGCACATAGGCGCGATCGGCCAGGGACAGGGCCAATTTCACGTTTTGCTCGACCAGCAACAAGGTGGTGCCGGCCGCCTTCATTTCGGCCAGCCGCGAGAAGATCATCTTGGTGATCAGCGGCGCGACACCAAGCGAGGGCTCGTCGAGCATCAGAACCTTCGGCGCCGCCATCACGGCGCGGGCCAGGGCCACCATCTGCTGCTCGCCGCCCGACAGGGTTCCCGAAACCTGCTTGCGACGTTCGGCCAGGATGGGAAACAGCGATTCGATATGGGCGAGATCGCGGGCCACCGCCTTGGCGTCACGCCGGGTCGCCGCGCCCAATCGCAGGTTTTCCTCGACCGTCAGACTGCCAAACAGCCGCCGGCCCTCCGGGCAATGGGCGATGCCCCGGCGCAAGATCGCCTCGGCCGACAAGCCGCGCACCGAGTCCCCGGCATAAAGGATATCGCCGGCCGTCGGGCGGAGAAGGCCCGAGATCGTCCGCAACAGGGTGCTTTTACCTGCGCCATTGGCGCCGATCAGGGCCACCGCCTCGCCTTCATGGACATCGATGCTGACATCGGACAGGGCGACGACGGGACCATAGCGGACATCGAGGCCGCGAATGGCGAGCAAAGGGGTGGAGGGGGACAGGCGATCAGTCATGGCCAAGATACGCCTCCCGCACGCGGATGTTGTCCTGGATCGCTGCGAAGGATCCCTCGCCGATCACCGTTCCCTGGGCCAGAACCTGAATGCGTTCGCACAAGGTTCCGATCAGATCCATGTCGTGTTCGACGATGATGACGGCGACGCCATACAGCTCGCGCAGCTGCCGGATCAGCGTCATCAACTCGGCGGTCTCATGGGTGTTAAGGCCGGCGGCCGGCTCGTCGAGCATCAACAGCTTCGGCTTGGTCGCCATCGCCCGGGCGATCTCCAGGCGGCGCTGGGCCCCATAGGGAAGATCCCCCGCCCTGCGGTCGCCCCATTTCCCCAGACCGACCAGATCAAGCATCTGCTGGCCAATGGCGACGATCTCGTCGGTGCGGCGCCGGTAACCCGGTGGACGCAGCAGGGTGGAAAACAATCCGGGACGAAGGGCGAGTTGGGCGGCGGCCTCGATGTTTTCGGCCGCGGTCAGCGCCTTGAACAGCCGCGATCCCTGAAAGGTGCGGGCGATGCCCTGGCGAACGATCGCATCGGGGCGCCAACCGGTGACCTCGATGCCATTGAGGCAAACCCGCCCGGCCGAGGGCGGCGAAAAGCCGGTGATGACGTTGAAAAGGGTGCTCTTCCCTGAACCATTGGGACCGATGACGCCAAGGATCTCGCCCGGAGCGACCCTGAGAGCATGGTCGCGCAGGGCCTTCAGGCCTCGGAAGTTCTTACACAGACCAGCGGTTTCAAGAAGAACCGCGGGAAACGGAGAAGCTGGCACTTTGGGGGAATCCCTCGGGTGCTTTCGCCGCCGGGCGGTCGCAAGGGCCACGGCCGGGACGCAGGGGAAGGTCGGGGGAGCGGAGAGCGAACACGTTGGTATTTTCTTGGTACACAGAATTTCTGCTCGCTTAATCAGCGACCGTCAACCCTCTTGAAGGACCTGATTATATTATGGGCATAGCCGGCGGTGCCGGGGCCTGCCGCCGCGCCAACCCTGGCGTGAAACGAACAGCCCGGACCCCCATCGAGGGGTCCGATGACCGAACCTCCCGGTGTCTGTCTTGATTGTTTTGTCTTTGAAAGGGCACCCAGGGCGAGGGCTTCAAAGCCCGGCTCGGGTGTGATGCCCCCGGTCGCCGGTCCCCCTCCCGGCGGCGACCAGGGCCAAATGGCGGGCTTCGCCTTCCGTCCGCCGGGAAAGCGCCGGCGATTACGGGGAGGACGGGGCCCGCGGGTCGGCGTCCTCGGCGAGCAGCGCGTCTTCGACGATGCGCAGCGCCAGAAGATCGCTGTGGGTGGTGATGATCGCCGCCGGATCGACGCGGACGCTGGAGCCGGCATAGCGGCCGCGCACCGAGAAGGTGCCGATCTGCACGTTGTCGCCGCCGATTCGCGGCAAGGGGCACAGTTCCTGATAGATCATGGTGCGATTGCCGAACTGGCCGGCGGTTTCGCCGATCAGGTCGCTGGTCTTATCGAAAATGCTGATGTTCGATCCGCAGCGCCCGACGATCGGCTTGGCGACATAGCCGCTTTCGCGCAAGGCATTGGTCACGCTGAACTGGCTGTCGAGCAAATAAGGATGGTTGGGAAACATCATCCACAGCACGGGCAAGATCGCCTTGTTGCTGGGGATCAGCGTCCACAGCGGCTCGAAGACCATCACCTCCTTGCGCAGCAGCACATCGATCAGCCGCGGCGGATGGCGCGAATGGTCGACCGGCCGATGCAAGCGGATTTCCTCGTCGTCGGCGGCGCATTGGGCGCGCAATTCATCGATCGCCGTTTCCCAGGCCCAGGTCTTCCACACCCAGGTGATGCGCACCCCATCGGCATCGGTGACAAAGCCCTCGTCGTCCCACAACAGGCCATCGACACCGGTGATGATCTTGCAGGCGATCCCCGCCTCCTCGATCGCCGTTTTCATATAGAGGGCGTGGTACAGCTCTTCCTGGTCATGGTCGAGCATGATGTGCAAAACGCTGTCGACCCCGCTTTCCCGCCAGGCCGCGACCAGGGCGCCATGCACATCCTCGCCCGAACAGCGCCCCTCCTGACAGCCGTAATAGGCCGCCCAGGCCTGTTGCACCTTGCCGCATTCCATATGGCACGAGGCGGAATCGGCGTTGTATTCGTAAACTTTCAGCCCGCGCTCCGACATCGAGAAGTCGAAGCGACCGGTGATCATGCGGCCGCGCCGATTGGCCCAGGACTGGCGGATGCGCGGCCACAGGGCCTGGGGCAGCATGAACTGGGCGAGCAGGGCGTCGTTTTGCAGCACATGATCGGTGGCGTAGAGGAACATGGCATGCAATTCGTTGGTGGCGCGCTTCAATTCCCGTTCGGCGGTCTGGCTGATGCGGAAATAGGTTTCGCGGTCGGCCGGGCGATTGGTCAGGGCGCAGCCACCCATCATCGCCATATAGGCCGCCTCGTCGGGTTTGGCCGGGTCGAGCCACAGGGCGGGCGCGCCTCCGGGCTTGGCGGCGACGGTGCGGCGTTGGGGCACGAACAACTGGCGGTCGGCCTCGGTGGTCTCTTCGGAGAACAGGGGATCGGCGGTCTGCATCACCCAACCCAAAATAGCCGTGTCGGCAAAGGTGCACGCCACATGATAGCCGCCCTGGTCATCGACGCGGGCGGGCAGTTCCCGCGAATAGCTCTGACCTGTCGGCCAGACGCGGTCATCGACGTTTTGTTCAATGCAGCGCAGGCGGTCGGCAAAGACCTCGGTGACCACGGCGACATGGCCGGTCACCTCGAACTCGCCGCCCTCGTCCCAGATCAGCAGGGACCCGGCCTCGGGCCAGCGGCGCGCGCCGTTGCGAAAGGAGCGCAGCGGCAGGTGGCGGTCCTCGGCGACGACGCGGACCGTGCGCAGGCGGAAGATGTCATAGGCCATGGCGATATCGTCAAAGACATAGCCGTGGGTCAGATACAAAAAGCGCCGCGCCAGTTCGACGCATTGCCATTTATGGCCCATGTACTGGCCATCGATGACGCTGCGAAAGCTGGCGCGATCGGGCAAAGCCCGCCGGTCGACGGTATCGTAATCGGACGAATAGACGGCGACCCCGCCGGGGCCATACCCCAGGACGGTGCCAAAGGGGGCGGACTCGGCGGTATGATGGTGGCTCATGGGGAAAGGGTTCTCGTCACGGGAAAGGACCAGGAAGCGGCACGATCCCCATATGGGGTCGATCGGTCGCCGGTGTTATCGGGAAAATTCCACGGATCGCGCCCGCCCGTCCCTCCGCCAGGGCGGGCAAGGCCGGCCGGGGTCAGGGCGCGACCGGCGGCCTTTCGCGGGCGATCTGCTCGACGATGTCATTGGCTGAAAGCTGGCCGGGCTGCGGCGGGATGCCAAAGGCATAGAGCATCATCCCGGCCTTTCGATCCGCGGCGATGGCTTGGCCCAGGCGGGTAAGCTCGGCGGCGGTCAGATCGGGCTGGCGCCCGTTGTCGGGGGGAACCAGAACTCCCAGGCTCAGCGGCCCCGCCCAGACCGCCCGATAGGCCCGATAGGCTTCGACCGGGTCATAAGCGGCGGTGGCGTTATAGGCCATGATGGTCACCAGATCGATCTCGGCGCTGACCGGATGGCGAAACAGCGCCAGAAGCTCGCCCGTATGCTGGCTGGTCGGCCGCGCCTCGGCCCAAGGACCCTCGCCATAGGCGGCGACGCTCCACCCGGTCAGGGAAATCACCTTCGGACGGGGCAGGGCGGCGCGCAGGGCCTTGATCGTGCTGCGCCAGACATAGCCGCCGGTACACGAGATACGCGCCCCGCCGTCGGACTGGCAGGCCGGATTATCCAGCTCGAGGTCGATATCCACGCCATCGGCGCCGACGGCGGTAACCAGCCGGGCGATCGCCGCGGCGTCCAGGGCGTGCCAAGCGGTATAGGTGGCGCCGCCGACGGCGAGCAGCACCAGACTTCCGGGCACCCGCGCCTTGCGTTCGGCGATGGCTTCGGCCAGAACGGCGCGTCCATAGGCGTAACCCAGCCCGGTCGGGCGCAGATCCTCGCCGCCGGAATAGACCGCGTCGGGGCGGACGAAGGACAAGATGGCGACATCAATGGCGGCGGGCAGACCGACCAGACCGCTGTCGCGACCATGGGCGGCCGGGCCGTCTTCCCAGCTTTGCACATAGGCGACAAGCGGGCGTTGGGGGATGTCAGCCCGGGCCGGCAAGGCGGGAAACGCCAAAACGGCGGCGGCGATCAGCCCGGCGAGCGCAGAGCGGAGGGGTCGCGCAGGCCGCCGAAAATCGTCCGCCAGAGGATCTTGATGTCGAGCCATGGTGTCCAGTTCTCGATGTAATAGATATCCAGTTGCGCGCCGCGCCGGGCCTTTTCGATATCATGAATGCCGCCGCGCATGCCATTCACCTGGGCCCAACCGGTGATCCCCGGCCGCACCCGGTGGCGGGCGACGTATTCGCTGACACTCACCCCGTAAACGGTGTTTTCGACCAGCATGTTGGGAACATGGGGACGCGGGCCGATCATCGACATGTCGCCGCGCAGGACATTGAGGACCTGGGGCAGCTCGTCGATGCTGGTGGCGCGCAGGAAGGCGCCGACCCGGGTGATGCGCGGATCATTGGCGATGGCGCCGTTCCGCCCGTCGTCATTGGGATCGAAGCGCATGGAGCGCAACTTGAGCATGGAAAACAGCTTCCCGCCAAGGCCGATGCGCCGCTGATGGATCAGGGCCGGGCCGGGGCTTTCCAGGCGGATCGCCAGCATGGCCAGCAGCAGGATCGGGCCGATCAGCGTCAGCGCCAGAACCGCCAGGGTATAATCCTCGATCCTTTTGAAAACGCCGGCGAACCCCTGGAAGGGCCGCCCCTTGATGCACAGGAACGGCAGGCCGCCGATCAGGTGATAGCTGGTCCACGAGAAGTGCTTATCTTTGTGCTCGCGCGGCAGATAGATATCGACGGCGGTGGTGCCGATGCGCTCGATGATCTCGAACATGCGCGCCGAGGAGGCGCCGTAGAGCGTCAGAAGAATGGCGTCGATCTTGCCGGCCTCGGCAAGGTCGCGCAGGCCGCTCAGGCCCTTTTCCACCGGTTTGGCACCCAACACCGGTGGCCGGCGATCGCCGCGTTCATCGAAGATCGCCACGACGGTGTAATCGTCGCGGGCGTCGTCGGATTGGAGGAATTCGATCAGGGCGGCGGCGGGAAGACCGGCGCCGACCAGGGCGACGCGCATCGGCCTAGGAAGGCGGGACGGCGAGGACGGGCGCCTCGTGCCGCGCTTGTCTTCGGCCAAGGCGTGCAAGGATGTCTCTGCGGAAGCCATGCCGATCATTCACCTCGTATTCGTCGGGGAAACGGAAGACACGGTGGGGGGTGAACCAAACAGCACGCGCGCGAGGCCGGCCGGCAGCGGCAGGCTCCATGACGGCGCCGCCGGCAAAATCCACGATACGGCCGAGGCCGACAAGGTGGCGCCGATCGCCAGGGGCAGGGCGCTGGCGATCGCCGCGCCCATCATGCCAAAGGGCGCGATCAGCACAATGGCGCAAACCACGCAGACGCCGAGTTGCACCAGATTGATCTGGCGCAGCATTTTCCCATGTCCCGTCATCGCCAGGATGACGTCCTGGCCGGTGGAGACCGCATTGACCACCTGCCCCGCCGCCATCACCACCAGGGCCGCCGCCGCGCTTTCATAGCCGTCGCCGACAAGGCCAAGCAGCGGCGAGGCGAAGCCGATCATCACCAGGGCCGCAAGGCCGCCGGTCAGCGCCCCCAGGGCCTGAAGGGTGCGGTTGAGCGAGCGCAGCCGGGGGAAATCGCCCAGGCGATAGGCCGCGCCGATGCGCGGCGCGGCGATGGTGCCCAAGCTGATCAGCACCACCCAGACCAGTTGGGTCATGCGGTTGGCGATGCTGAAGGCGGCGACATCCCCGGCGGCGGCGACCACGCCGAGCAGCAGAACCGGCAGGTTCGACAGCGAGACCTGAACGACCTCGACCACGCCCAAGGGCAGGGCGGTGATCAGCAGCGGCGTAAGAGTCCCGGCCGAGGCGGCCGTCCGCGGGGTGGGAGTCGCCGCCAGCCGCCGGCGTTCGCGGCGGATCAGCGCCAGACAGAGCCCCGCCCCGCTCACCCCGGCCACGGCGAAACCGGCCAGCAGATCGCCAGCCGAGCGCAGGCCAAGGCCGACCAGGGCCAGCAGCACCAGCGGCCACCAGGCGTTTTGCAGGAATTGGGCGATCACGCTACGCCCCAGGCCGACCAGAACGGCGCAGAGCATGACGTTCACGGTCTGGGGCACGATGGCCAGCGAGGCCATGGCCAGCACCGGCGCCAGACCGGGCATCGAAAAGACGTGACGTTCAAGCAGATCGGCGCCGCTCCAACTGAGCAGGGCGACGATCAGGGCGAGGCCGCCGCTGGTCAGCAGCCCCAGCCGGACATCGCGCGCCGCCGCCCGCCGATCCACCGCCAGTTCCGACGAGACGTGCAAGATCAAGGCCCGGTCAAGGCCAAAGCGGGTCAGCGTCGACAGCACATGGGCCCAGGTCAGGCACAGGAAGAAAAGGCCGCCCTCGCTGGCGCCAAGGAAGCGGGCGACCAGGAAATACAGCAGGAATTTGCCGCCGACCTCGAGCCCGCGCACGACCAGGGCGGCGCCGGCGCCATAGACCATCGCCCGGACGGCGCGCCCGGGGCGGGGCGGCGGCAAGGAGGCGGAAGGGGGGGGCGGGCGGCGCATGATGCGATCGTTCAGCCGATCTTCTCGTTCGCCGGATGGGTGGCGATGACATTGCAGAAATCATCGGGAGGGGCCGTCAGCCTCACCGGTCGGCCACCCAGGATGCGGTGGAAGCCATAGCCAAGCCCGGCCAGGAAGGTCCAGGCCTGATCCGTCGGGCTGCCCCGGCGTTCGAGGATGGCGGTGTTCATTTCCAAAATGACGGCGGGATGGAAGCGCTCCAGGGTGGCGCGGCCGCCGGCCAGAACCATCGGCTCGACGCCTTCGGCGTCCATCTTCAGGCAGTCCAGGCGGTCGATCGCCAGATCGGCGCAGACGGCGTCAAGGGTGGTCAGCGGCACGGTCTCGGCATCCTTGGCCGTCTCGTCCGACAGCAGCGAGAAGGCTTGCGGATCATAGCCGTTGCCAACGTGATAAAGCGTCGCCGTGCCGATATGGTCGCTGAGCGCGGCGGCGACAACGGTAATCGTCCGTCCGGGATTGAGCGCCAGATTGGCCCGGAGCGCCGTCAGGGCGTCGCGTCCCGGCTCGACGGCGATCACCCGCCCCGCCGCTCCGACCAGGGTCGCCGCGCGCAGGGAATAGACCCCGACATTGGCGCCGATATCAATGAAGGTATCCCCGGGCGCCAGCAGATGGGCCAGATAATGCAGCTCGGGTTCCAGGTGATCGCGCATGACGAAGGTGGTGACCGTGGTATAGCGCAGATTGGCATCGACGCGCAGCCGCTCGCCCGCCGGCGTCAGGCTGAAAACGAAGGGGCGGCCAAGGGCCACCCGGCCGAGAAGCGCCGCGCAGCGGCCGAGCACGGCGATCGGATTGGCACGGAATCCCGGATGGGTCACCAGTGTCCGAATTTTTCGCAAAATGATTTTCACGGTGAGCTAACCCCTTTGCATCCCGCCGCCGCGCGCCGGAACGCCCTTGTCCAGGTAGATCAGAAAGGCCGTCAGACCGGCGACGATGCCCGGCGTGAAGACCGGCGAATAAATCAGGGTCTCGACGCTCACCATCACGATCATGTCGCCCAAGGCCCCGCGAAAATCGCCCGCTGGGCTGCCCGGCGGGGCGATGCCCGAGCGCAGGGCCCGGCGCAGGCCGATGGCATAGACCAGGGCGATCAGGATCGACCCGATGGCGCCATATTCAAAAAGCACGCCAAGCCAACCGATATCGGCGAGGAAAAACATTTTGGAGGCGAAGATATCGTTCAGCGTGACCGGGCTGAGCCGGGTGATCGCCCCCGAGCCCAGGATCCACGACAACGGCGAGGCGAAGATGACGCCAGCCGCCTTCGCCGCCGTCTGCTGGCGCACCGACAGTGAGCCGCCGAAGTCGAACAGCGAGGTGATGGCGTCGGCCGGACCGCCGGGCGGGGCCAGCAGCACGATCACCCCCCCCAGAACGGCCAAAGCCCCGCCAAGGGCCACGGCGCCGATCAGCATCGGCCGGGGCAGCCGGCGCAGCACGATCAGCCCGACGACGACCAGGGCGGCGGCGATCGTCGTGCGCTGTTTCAAAATGACCGCCATGGTCAAAAGACCAAACAGCGCGGGCAGCATCCAGATCCAGGCGCGATGCGTAGAAAGAAAACGGCGAACGGAATAGAATAATAAGATCAAAGAAAAAGTCATTGGGAAATAAATATGGTAACTGCGCAACTCATCCCATAAAAATAACTTCGTCATCCCGATCTGGCTTGAATAAAACGACTTCGGGATGAAAATCCACATCAGCCACATGACGGCCAAGGTCGCCAGACCAAGACCAAGAACCTGGGCGCGCAGCCGGTCCTCCTGGGGCCGGGCGATCCATAACAAGCCAAGAAAACTAAAGAAATAGGTCAGCGGCCAGACTTTTACCGTCGTCGCCAAAGCGTCCACGACGTTGTTGTCGAAGTGGATCATCGACATGATCGGCGTGACGCCGGTCAGATAGACGATGGCGAACCCGTAGATCACCTTTTCGCCGGAAAACTCGCGAAAGACCTTCAGGCCCAGCGGCAGCAGGGCCAAAGGCCAGATTTTGGACAGGTAATAGACCGGTCCGACGTCGATCATATAGTGAAAGACCTGCAGGACCATCGGCAGCGAGACAAAGACCAGCACGGTCTTCCAATGGAGACTCCCGAAGACCTCGCCCACCCCGCCTGCAGCCTCGACGCCGTCGCCGACCATCGGCCGGGGAAGGGGTGGCGCGTCAGTGCCGGCAAGCGGGCGAATGCGTCCGCCGCCCGCCTTGAGGGCCAGAACCCGCCCGCGCCCGCCGCTCACTTGGCCGACCGCCTTGTTTTGAAGCGATCGGCCAGAACCAAGCCGACCAGCGGCAGCGAGTCGACGAAAACCCGGCGGAAATGGCCGCGCGGATTGGCCAACAGCCGATAGAGCCATTCCAGGGCCAGCCGACGCATCCACAAGGGCGCGCGCTTGACCTGACCGGTCAGGAACAACAAGGCCCCGCCGATGCACAACCCACTGCCGGTCGCCCGGCCACTGGCGAAGGCATGCTGGGCGATCACCTCGGACTGGGGCGAGCCGACGGCGAAGAAGACGAAGCGGGCGGGATGGGCGGCGATGAACTCCACGCAGGCGGCGATGGCCTGGGGATTGCGCAAGACGCCCATCGGCGGGCGGTGGCTGACCAGATGGCGCAGGCCGAACATGGCGCGCAGGCGCTCATCGGTCTCGGCGGTTCCGCCGATCACCACCAAAGGGTCATCGGCGGTGATGACGCTCTGAAACAACAGGGCCGTCAAATCGCTGCCGGTGGCCACCGGCAGGCGGGGGCCGCCAATCAGCTTGGTCAACGCCGCCAGCACCCGGCTGTCGGACAGCCGCAGCCAGGCGTCGCGATAGGCCAGGGTGAAAAACGGCTCGCCGCGGTTGAGATGGACGACATGCTGGGCGTTGGGCGTCACCACATAGGCGAAGGCGGCCCCGGCCGGGCGGGCGGCCAGCGCCGCCGCCGCCTGCTCCAGGGTCAGCCCCGAATAGGCGATGCCCAGATAAGACACGCCCGGCGGCAGATCCCCGGTCCTGGTGTCCGCCGTCGTCATGGCAAGGTATAGGTCAGGGCCCGACTGAACGGGATCGCCCGGTTGAGATACTGATCGACCCACAGGTCAAGCTCGGCGATCGAACTGCGCGGCACGAAAACGATGTCGCCGACATAAAGCGGCACATCGGCGGTCTCGGCGCTGGTGCCGCCCTCGAGGAAGCCCTGCAGATCGACCAGCCGCAGCATCGGCTTGTTGGCGGGATTACGCCGGATCAGCGCCACCTTGCTCAGCAGCGCCTCGTCGCGGAAGCCGCCGGCCTGGGCGACCGCCTCCATGATGCCGGCGCGGCCGGTCAAGGGATAGGCGCCGGGCTTTTCAACGGCGCCGGCGACACTGACCTTGGCGGTGGCCGCCTCGACCACGGCGACGGTGACCAGAGGATCGCGCAGCATCTTTCGCGCCGCCTGGGTAAGCTTGGCCGTCGTCTCGGCCACCGACAGGTCCAGCACATCGACCACCCCGGCGGTCTTCACCGACACCGCGCCGTCGGGCAGCACGAGAACGGTTTCATCAAGTTCGGGGGTGCGCGGATAGGAGATCGCCAAGCGATCGCCCGGGCCGATCAGATAGGGCGGGATCGCCTCGCTCCACGGGGCGAACGCCTGGGCGTTGCGCGCCTTGGGCGACACCGCCGACCCGGTGCAGCCGGCCACGAGCAGGGTCAGGGCCAACAACCCGCCGGCGGTGAGCCCGCGCCAGAAAACCGCCGTCAGAGCCATCGCAGAATTCCCTTTGGAATGTAGTAGCGGCGTTCGGTGAGAACCGCCCCCAGAATGTCGCCGCCCGCCGACAGGATGGTTTCCTTGAGGTTGAGGGCGGCGGGCAGACGCGTCGCCGCGGCCCGGACAATGGTCAGGCTGCCATCGGTCAGCGGCGCATAGCGCAGGCCGATGCGATGGACATCGAAGGGCGGCAGATCGAGGATGATGACATCATAGCTCGCACCCAGGCTATCGAGGATTTCGGCCAGCCTCTGCCGATTGACCCGGGGATCGCCCAGCACCGAGACGCTGGCGTTTTCGGTCAGGAACAGATTGGGCAGAACGGTGGGCAGAACGTCGGGCGTGATCTCGTCGGCCAGCCCCTCGCCGTCATCGGTGAGCAAAGGCGCCGCCTCGGCATCGGGCCGGACCAGGGTTTTCCTGTGCGCCGACATCTTTTCATTGAGATCGATGATCAGGGTCTTTTCGCCATAGCCGCGAACAACCTCGACGGCCAGTTGCCGAACGAATTTCGATTGGTTTTCGAGCTTCGACGACGATACGACCTGCAGGGTCTTCAGCGTCGTGTTCTCGGGCCCGGCTTCGCGCAGGCGGGCCACCAGATAGATCATCTCGGCGGCGTTCTTGCCCTTGGCGCGCGGCTGATGCTCGTCGGAGAAGGAGCTGACCACGGGCAGGCCCAAACGCTTCTCGACCTCGACCGGCGTCAGCATGACCTGACGACCATAGGCGGCGATGATGCCCGATACGGCGCCCAGCAACAGGCCGAGGAACACGCCGCCGGCCAGCAGGCTGGGAACCATGCTATGGCCGGTCGGCGAGGCATAGGCCGAGGCGATGACGCGGACATTGGCGCTGCGCAGGCGGGCGGTGGCCTCCTCGATGCGCGCCGCCTCGGCCCGGCGATTGTATTCGCGATAGGTCTCTTCCTGGATCGACCGCCGGCGGTCCAGGTCGTTGATCTTTTCGGCGACAAGGGTCAGTTCGGCCACGCGCTTTTCGGCGATGGCCTTTTGGGCGGCCAATTGGGCGACCTGATGAGTGACCGCCTCGCCTTCGATCTTCAGGGTCAGATAGTGATTGGTCAGGAATTCGATGGTCGGATTGCGAACCTGACGATCGGTCTTATAGATGGGCTGGTTTTTCTTCAGAAAATTCGTGATGGCGTCGAGCTGCTTGTCGATATCCTGGATGCGCGGATAATCGGCCTGATAGCGCTCGGAAAGCTGGCGTCGTTCAAGCTGAAGGGCAAGGCGCTCGTTGCGCACCGCGTCGTTATCGGTGTGATTGGTGGTTTCCTGGAAACTGGGAACGCTGATCGGCAGGGCGTCCAAGGACTTGGCCGCCTCTTCGATCTCGGCGCGGACGGCGGCCTGACGCTCGTCCATCTGCCGGCTGCGCTGGACGATGCTATCGACCTGATTGACCGCGAGCAGGATATCCTGGTCGATATCGATGATCTTATAGCGGGCCTTGGTCTGGGTCAGCTCGCGCTCGGTCTCTTGCAAAAGCTGAAGATCGCGCTCCGCCTCTTTCAGCAAAAAAGGCGAGCGCGGGTTTTCAAAGACCTTGGCGCGGTGATCAAGATAAACGTCAAGAAGAACCTGAACAACGCTAAGGGCGATTTCCCGGTTTTCGTGATCAAAGGACACCGTAACGATATTGGAATCGGTCGGAATATCGATATGGATGCGTTCTTGCGCCAGATCGATGGCCCGTTGCGTGCGTTCTTCCGGGGAATAGGCAGGCAGCAGGCCGAAAAGGCGCGGACGCAGCAGTTCGGGAAACAACGCCTCCTCGCCGATATCGGCGATCACCTTTTGCAGAACCTCGCTTGAGCGCAGGATGCCAACCTCGGTGGCGGTGGCGCGCAGGCCATCGACGGACACCACCGTCGGCGCCCCCATCAGATCCTGGGCGCCGGATTGTTCGCGGCTGAACAAAACCATCAGCCGGGCTTCGGCTTTATAGAACAAGGGAAACTGCGTGGCGAAAATGGACATCAAAACAATAGGAATAAAAAATCCTATGAGGATGATTTTCTTATGGAAAAAAACATAGAGCAGCCCATCACGCAGGGTAAACGTCTGGTTTTGACTGGTGATCGCGGCTTTGCTTTTGTTCATTATAAGTCCAGATTCTTAAATGAGCGCGTTTCGAAAACCACTCTCTACCCGGGTAAAGAGCCCCGTTCAATTCATGTCATCGCTTCAGGCACTGATAGCTTGCCCAAGGCGCGGTCTTCCAGATGGGATGGATCGATAAACTTTCGATGACCAGCCACACGTCGCTTTCGGGGGGCGGACACTGGGCCATCGCCGCGGACGCGGGATTACCCCGCCAGTCGACGGGGATGTGAAGGTCGACGCTCCACCCCCAGGGATCGCGCATGGGATCGGTCGCCCACCAGCCCTGGGGAAGAGCCTGCTGAAAATACTCGCGCACGACATAGCGGGGATCGCCCTGATCCTTTTGCATGAGTTGGGCGGCGAGGGGAGGGGCGATGGCGAGTTGGACAACGGCGAATAACCAGAGCCCACAAAGTGTTTTTTTCTTCGCCCCAAAGTTGATTGACGCCATTTGTATATAACTACCCCCGACAAAAGTCTTATCTCTTTCTAAGACTCGGGCAGATCGTACCGTCGATAGTACTTAATTTCTATAAACAAATACCAAAAATTTATCGGCATTTTTCGTAAAATGCTACCTCTTTTGGCGAATCCGCAAGACTGCCGCGGCCCCCACCTCAGGCCAGGGCGACAGCCACCTCGGGCCCCTCCCTGGCCACCGAATTGACCGCGGGGCCGACCGCAACCAGGGTGATGGCCTCCGCCGGCGGCGGCTGAAGCAGCGCCGCCAGATCGGCGGGAGCGGCGGGCGCTTCGCCCAGCCAGAGCGGCCAGAACCCAGGGGGGATGATCACCGGCATGCGGTCATGAACGGCGGCCATCGCGGCGTTGGCGGTGGTGGTGATGATGGTCACCGTGCGCAGCCACGTTCCATCGGCGGCCCGCCAGTTTTCCCAAAGCCCGGCGAAGGAAAAGAGGCCGCCGGCGCTCGGCTTGATAAGATAGGGCTGGCGCGGCTTGGCGCCCGGGGCCCATTCATAGAAATGATCGGCGGGAATCAGGCAGCGCCGGCGCTGGAACGCTTGGCGAAATGACGGCTTTTCAAGCAGGGTTTCGGCGCGGGCGTTGATCAGCTTGGCGGCGATCCCCGGATCCTTGGCCCAATGGGGGATCAACCCCCAGCGCAGCAGATCAAGCGCGCGTTGGCCGTTTTCGGGATTGAAGCGGACGACGGCGATATCCTGGCTGGGCGCGATATTCCAGCGCGGCGGAAAAGTCCGTCGGTCCGTCGTCGTCTCGAAAAGCCGTTGCAGCGCCTCGGGCGCCGTCACGCAGGCGAACCGACCACACATCCCCTCGCTCCGGCAATGTCCTTGCTGACGGCGGAGGATAACACGGAAAAAGCGATCCGGGGCGCGTGACCGCGCGCCTTCGGCGCATTTATCGCGGCGAGACCGCCTCGGCGACCAGCCTTGCCCCCAAGGCGCCCATGACGGCGCCGGCGCAGCGGTCGATCCGCCGTTTCGAGCTTAGATAAAGGGCGCGCGGCCGGTTGGCCGAGAAGGCCAGGGCCACCAGAACATACCACGAGGCCTCGACCACGCAGATCAAGGGGGGCAGGGCCGCCAGCATCCAGAACGGCGGATGGGCCGGCAGAAGGGCGGCGAAGATGCCGGCGTAGACGACGGCGGTTTTCGGATTGCTGATCTGGGTGACGAAGGCCAGGACGAAGGAGCGGCCGGGGGCGGAGACCACGGCGGCTCCCGCCGCCGGAATGGCAAGCGGCTGCGCCGCCCCACGCCAGATACGCAGGGCGAGGATCAGAAGATAGCCGCCGCCGATCAGCTTCAGCGCGCCATTGAGCCAGGGAACCTCGACCAGCAGGGCGTTGAGGCCGAGCAGGGCGATGGTACCGAACAGCGCGCCGCCCAGCCCCATCCCCAGGGCGGCGGCGATGCCGTCGCGCCGCGAGCGCGCCAGCGCGAGGCGCGAGACCAGAACGAAACTGGGACCGGGACTGATCGCCCCGATCAGCAAGGCGCCAAGAATACCGATAAGCGCCACGACCTCGGGCATCGCACGCTCTCCTGAAACGGCCCGGCCATCCGGACAAGACGTTGACCTAAGATAAGCCCAAAAGCAAAAGGCGCCCCGGAGGGCGCCTTTTGGTATTCTTTGGTATCGCTACCGAAACTGGAGCGGGTGATGAGATTCGAACTCACGACCCCAACCTTGGCAAGGTTGTGCTCTACCCCTGAGCTACACCCGCATCCTGCGCCCCTGAAGAAGGGACGGGGGTACCGGCTGTGGTGGAGGCCGAGGTGGCCGCCGCCGTGGCGCGGTGGAGGCGGATAATACGGATCCAGATCGGGATCGCAAGCACTATTTTCGGGGGCTTGTCGTTTTTTTTTGAGGGCTTGGTTTTTTTCGTCCCCGGCCCGCTTGCGCGCGCCCCTTGCTTCGGCGCGGCGGACCCGTCACATAAGGGGCACCGAAATTTTCCGGTCTTTCAACACCCCAGGCGAGGCGAGATACCCCATGTCCCTGATCTTCGATGGCAGCGGCACCCCGATCAAGGCGACCACCGCCCCCAAAAGCGGTAGCGGTTCGGGCGCGCTGGTCAAGGACAGCGATACCCCGCGCTTCGCCGCCGACGTGATCGAGGCCAGCCGCGAGGTTCCGGTGATCGTCGATTTCTGGTCGCCGTCGTCGCCGGCCTGCGCCACGCTGACCGCCCTGCTCGAACGCCTGGTCACCCAGCGCGCCGGCGCCGTCCGCCTGGTCAAGATCAACATCGACTCCAACCGCGAGTTGGCCGCCCAGTTGCGCCTGCAGTCGGTGCCGACCATTTACGCCTTCGCCGACGGCCGACCGGTCGATGGCTTCATGGGCGCCCTGCCCGAAGCCGAGGTCAAAGCCTTCATCGACCGCCTGACCGGCAATGCCGGCGACGTTATCGACGAGGCCCTGGCCCAGGCCGACGCCCTGCGCGATCAGGGCGACATCGACAGCGCCTTCGACATCTATCAGCAGGTCCTCGAGCAAGATCAGGCCAATCCCCGGGCGATGGCCGGCGCCCTGCGCTGCCGGCTGGCCCAGGGCGCGAACGACGAGGTCCGCGAGGTTCTGAACCGTTTGCCGCCCGCCCTGGCCGGCCATGCCGAGATTATCGCCCTGAAAAGCGTCCTCGATCTGGCCGAACAGGCCGAGAAGGCCGGGCCGACCGCCGAGTTGCGCGCGCGGATCGCTGCCGATCCCGCCGACCATCAGGCGTCGATCGATCTGGCCGTGGCGCTGTTCGCCGCTGGCGATACCGAGGCGGCGATGGATCTGCTGCTCGAGTCCATCCGCCGCGACCGCGCCTGGAACGAGGAGGCCGCCCGCAAGCAGCTTCTGAAGTTCTGGGAAGCCCTTGGCCATACCCACCCTTTGACCGTCGGCGGTCGGCGCAAGCTAAGCTCCATCTTGTTTTCCTGATCAGAAATCCGGGGCGACCGGCGGCTGGGCCGCCGGACCCCGGTTGGAGGGGTATGCGATGAGTGCCAGCGTCTTCCAGCCGCGTTTTGCCGCCCTGCCACGCGAGGTGGCGGTCTTTCCCCTGCCCGGAGCCCTTTTGCTTCCCGGCGGGCATCTGCCGCTCAATATTTTCGAGCCGCGCTATCTGGAAATGACCTTCGACGCCCTGGGCGCCGGACGGATGTTCGCCATGATCCAGCCCCGCGATCCCGAGGAGGACCCCTCGCCGCTCTATTCGGTGGCTTGCCTGGGGCGCATCGTCCGCTTCGCCGAAACCGATGACGGCCGGCTGCTGGTCACCCTGGAAGGGGTGAGCCGCTTCCTGGTCGGGGAGGAATTGCCCCTCTATAAGGGCTATCGCCGGGTCGAGGCCGATTACGGCCCCTATGCCGACGACCTTACTCCGCCGCCGGCCACCCTGGGTCTTGATCGCCCCGGGCTGTTCGAGGCGCTGAAGGCCTATGCCGCCCGCCACGAACTGAGTTTCAACTGGAAAGCCATCGAAGAGGTGCCCGAACCGGCCCTGGTCAATTCGCTGGCCATGGCCTGCCCCTTCGAGCCCAGCGAGAAGCAGGCGCTGCTGGAAGCCGAAACCCCGTCGCAACGGGCCGAACTGCTGACCGGCCTGCTGCGCATCGGCGCGGCTTCCTCTTTAATGGGCGGCACAACCCAGTAGAATGGCCCGCCCCGCTTTCCCCACTCCCCGCGTTCTCGCCAAAGGATCGATGCCGATGACCACCACCCGCCCGACCGACCCCAAGCTGCTGGAGCTTCTGGTGGCTCCGGGATCGCAAAATCCCCTGCGCTACGATGCCCAAGCCCAGGAACTGATCGATGATATCGCCGGTCTGGCCTTCCCGATCCGCGACGGCATTCCCATCATGCTGATCGACGAGGCCCGCCGCTTCGACGACGCCAAGGGCTGAGCTCTCCGCCCTGTCGGGATCATCGCCGCCCTGGTCCTGGGCGATTACGCCGCGCGGCCAAGCGTCGATGATCTCCAGGACGGCGGCCTCCACACCTGGGCCTACTCTAAGCGAGCCAGATAAAACCGCGTTCAATGAAAACCCTTTAACATAGAAATTTTTATCCAAATTCAATAAGTTAGAGCAGCGATGGCACCGCACGACCTCCCTATTCCTAGGCTTAGCGGAAGCAGCCCATCACCAAGCGACTCTAAGCGCAACGTTGGCATTGATCGCATCCGCATCGCCCTGACGACGCTGGTGATCTTGCATCACACCGCGATCGTCTATGGCGGTTCGGACGGATGGTTCTGGCGTCAGGAGCCCAATGCGTCGAATGTCTTCTTCGTGATTTTCAACACCATCAACCAAGCCTACTTCATGGGCTTGTTCTTTTTGCTCGCGGGCTATTACACGCCTCGGTCCTATGAGCGAAAGGGCGCCGTGCGCTATCTGGCTGATCGTCTGTTGCGGCTCGGAGCGCCGCTTCTGGCGTTCTTTTTTGTGTTGTATCCGCTGACCGTCGCCATTGCGCGAACCAGCCAAGGACATCCGTTCTGGCGCGGATGGGGAGAGATGATCGTAGCGCGCGCATTCGGGCCGGGGCCACTGTGGTTTGCGGAAGCGTTGTTGATATGCGCGGTGGGCTATGCGGCTTGGCGGGGAGTTCGGCGCGGGCATGAAGCGCCCACTTCCCCGCTCCCCGCGCTGCCTTCGACCCGCGCGCTGGCATTGACCGCCGTCGGGCTGGGCGTCGCCTCTTTTGCCGTGCGCCTCGCCGTGCCTGTGGGCAAGGACGTGCTGTGGCTACAACTCGGCTACGTCCCTTGCTACCTCTATCTGTTCGCCGCCGGATGCAGGACGGCGCGCTCGCGGCTGTTGGAGCGCATTACGGCGCAAGACGCGCGACCGTGGATGATTGTCTCGGCCATCGCGATTTTCCTGCTGCCGATCGTGATGCTGACACGCAGCGACGCGGGAGCGTTTGAAGGCGGGTGGACTCTCAACGCGTTCTTCTATGCGCTTTGGGACCCCTTTGTCGCGTGGGGAGTGATTCTTGGCCTGCTGTGGGCCGCGCGACGAAGGGAGGCGCAGCGGCGGACGCCGCTGACGGACTGGCTTGGGCGCGGCGCGTTTGGCGCGTTCATCGTCCACCCGCCCGTGGTCGTGGCGTTGAGCGTCTGGGCGGCGACCTGGAGCACATCGCCGTGGGCGAAATTCGCCCTCGTTGGCGCGGGGGCGTGCGCGGGGAGCTACGCGATCTCGGCGGCTTTACGCCTCGTTCCCGGAGTGCGGCGCGTAATCTAAAAAACGGCGCTAACGGCTTTTCTGGAAGAACCGGCGACCACGGATCTCGGCCGGCCCGACCTTACAAGGGAACCCCACGCATCAGGCGCGGCGGCTCGGGCCCCAGCTTCAAGGTGCCCATGGCGTGGCGCATGAACAACCGCTTGAGCGGCCCCATGCGCTCGACGGCGCCGATGCCCAGGCGGCGGGCGAGGGCGACGGGGGCGATATCATTGGAAAACAGCCGAACCAGGGCGTCGGTGATCGCCAGCATCAGCAAATTATCGGGGCGGCGCAGCGCCTCGTACTCGGCCAGCAGAGCGGGGGCGCCGGGGTCAAGGCCAAGGCGCTGGGCGGCGACCAGCCGTTCGGCCAGCACCGCCACGTCGCGCAGGCCATAGTTCATGCCCTGACCGGCCACCGGATGCATGCCGTGGGCAGCATCGCCAACCAGGGCCAGCCGGTGGTCGACATAGCGGTTGGCCGCCTGCAGGGTCAGCCGATAGGAAAAGCGCGGCCCGACCGGACGCACCCAGCCCAGATGATCGCCAAAGCGCCGCTCTAATTCGGCCTGGAAGTGTTCAGCCGGCAGGGCGAGCAGGCCGGGCACCAGATCGCTCCGCTCGGTCCAGACCAGCGAGGAGCGGTTGCCGGGCATCGGCAGGATGGCGAAGGGACCGGCGGGCAGGAAATGCTCCACCGCGCAGCCGCGATGGGAACGCTCGTGCTCGACCGTCAGCACGATGGCGGTTTGGCCATAGCCCAGGGTGCGGATGCCGATCCCGGCGCTCTCGCGCACCTGGGACCGCCGGCCATCGGCGCCGACCACCAGCCGGGCGCGCACCGTTTGGCCATCCGACAAGGTGGCGCTGACGCCGTCGAGGTCGCGGCGCAGGGCGGTCATGCGCGCCGGAGCGAGCAAGGTGGCGGCGGGCAGCCGGCCAAGCCGGGTCAGGATGGCTTGGCGCAGCAACCGGTTCTCGACCATATAGCCCATCGGGCCCTGGGCCTCGGCCTGGGCGTAATGGAGAAACAGCGGCGAGCCGCCATCGACGACGCGGATGTCGAGGATCGGTTGGCTTTCACCGCCCAGCAGATCCCACAGGCCGATGGTGTCAAGCAACCGCTGGCAGGCCAGGGCGATGGCCGAGCAGCGGCCGTCATAGCCGGCGGCGAGCAGGGCCTCGGGATCCTCGCCATCGATCACCACCACCGAGACGCCTTTTTCGGCGAGGGCGCAGGCCAGGGTTCCGCCGACCAGTCCACCGCCGACGATCAAAACATCGGCGACCTTATCGGCGGACCCAGTGACCGGCCCAGTGGCCGAAGGGGGATCGCCGGCGGCAAGGCCGCGCAACAGGGGTTCGCTCACACCGTACTCCATCGAAATCGGGGGATCGGCCGGGGGAAAGCGGGGCCGGACAGGCGCGAAGCGCCGGGAAACGATACTTCAGACATGGCGTTCGCCGCCGGATTTGTCCAGGGAGTCCGCCCTTTTTGGCCAAAGGGATCGCCCACCGATGGCACCGGAGCTTGCCCCTTTCCGGGTGGCCGCGTACTCTTTCGGCCACACCCCCCGGGGAGGGCCCGTCCCTTGTTCGGGGTCTCGCGCCCCCGATCCGTAGCGGACCACCCCATGATCAATCCCCGGCTCATCGCCCTGCCCGATTATCCGTTCCAGCGTCTGGCCACCTTGCTGGCCGGGGTCGCCCCCGGAGCCGATCCCCTGGCGCTGTCGGTGGGCGAGCCCCAACACCCGACCCCGGCGCTGGCCGGCCTGGAACTGGCCCGTCACGGCGACCAATGGCGGCGCTATCCGCCCGCCGCCGGCAATGAGCGCTGGAAGGCGGCGGTCACCGCTTGGCTGACCCGGCGCTATGGCCTGCCCGCCGCGATGATCGATCCGCACGCGGTGATCCCGGCCTCGGGCACCCGCGAGGCGTTGTACATGCTGGGCCAGGTGCTGACCGATGGCCGGGGCGAGGCTGGCGAGCGGCCGCTCGTGGTCATGCCCGATCCGCTTTATCTGCCCTATCTGGGCGCGGCCAGGATGAACGGCGCGACCATTCTGGCCGTTCCCGGGTCGGAAGAGGGGGATTTCCTGCCCGATATCGCCGGCCTGCCCGCCGCCACCCTGGAGCGCGCCGCCGCCGTCTTCGTTTGCTCGCCGGCCAATCCGCAAGGCTCGATCGTCAGCCTGGAGTCGTGGAAAACCCTGGTCGGGCTGGCGCGCCGCCACGGCTTCGTGCTGGTCGCCGATGAATGCTATAGCGAGATCTACGACGACCAGCCGCCGCCCGGCGTCCTTGAGGCCTGCCGCGACCTTGGCGGGTCGCTGAAGAACGTGCTGGTGCTTAACAGCCTGTCGAAGCGCTCCAATGGCGCCGGGCTGCGCTCGGGGTTGATCGCCGGCGATCGGGCGCTGATCGACGCCTTCTTGCGCCTGCGCGCCTACGCCTCGGCGGGGATGCCCTTGCCGATCATGGAGGCCAGCGCCGCCCTGTGGGACGACGAGACCCATGTCGAGGCCAACCGCGCCCTCTATCGCGAGAAGATCGATCTGGCCGCGGCGCGGCTGAAGGGCATGCTGGGGTTTCGCCGGCCGCCCGGCGGGTTCTTCCTGTGGCTGGACACCACGCCGTGGGGCGAGACCGGCGAGCAGGCGACGCTGCGGCTGTGGCGTGACCATGGACTGAAGGTGCTGCCCGGCGCCTATATGACCGCCAATCCCGATGCCGGCGACAATCCCGCCCGCAACCGGCTGCGGCTGGCCCTGGTCCATGACGGCCCGGTGGTCGCCCGGGCCCTGGACCGGCTGGTCGCGGCAAGCCCCCACTGATCCCAACCCTTCGCGGAGCCTTCATGGCCGATCGTACCGCCCGTTCGCGACTGCTGCCCCCGGCCGCCATCATCGCCCTTCGCTCGGCCCTGCTGCGGGTCGGCGGCGCGCTGGTGGTGCTGGCCTGCACCGCCCTTGCCGCCGCGCTGATCACCTATAGCCCGTCCGACGCCTCGTTCAACACGGCGAGCGGCGCCCCGGTGGGCAATGCCCTGGGCGCGGGCGGCGCCGTGGTCGCCGATCTGGCGCTGCAATGGGGCGGACTGGCGGTGATCGCGCCGCTGCTCGCGGTTATTCTTTGGGGCCTGCGGCTGCTGGCCGGCCAAACCTTGCCCGGGGCCTGGGCCCGCACCCTGGGCCTGATCCTGGGCACGCTGCTGGTCGCCGTGGCCATCGATCCAATCACGCCGCCCAGCGAATGGCCGGTGACCGCCGGTCTGGGCGGCTTCGCCGGTTATCTGTTGCGCGAGCGCGTTTCGATCGGCTTGGCCGTGATCGGCATCGAGATCGACCTCGGCTGGCTGATCGGCGGGCTGGCCGGCTTGCTGGCCTTTTTGTGCTTCCAGTGGGTCACCGCCATCCGCTGGCGCGATTACGCCGCCACCGCCGGTATTTTACTGCGGACAAGCGGAGAGGCCGGCACCGCGGCGGCACCCGCCGCTTCGGCCAAGGCCCGCGCAGCCGCAGCAGCAGCGGGGCAGGGCAAACGGCCGGGCGCGCGGAAATCGCCCGCCGAGGGCGCCAAGCCCGCCAAGGCCGAAGCGCAGGCCGGCCGGCGCGAGCCGCGCATGGGCGAGGCCCCGGACCGCGCCACGGCGGCGGTCACCGCCGGCCGCCCCGAGGACGGACGCCTCGCCCCCAGCTTTGGCGGCGAAGGCGATCGGCGGAGCGGGGACGCCCCGCTGGCGGCGGCACCGGCCTCGCGCCCCTTGACCATCGACACCGCCCCGGCCGTCGCCTTGGCCGAACCGCCGTCGCGCCCGGCGCCGTCGCGTCCGGGAACGCCCGAGCGCGGCCGGCCGATGGGCGCAAGCATCGACGCCCCGCCCTTCGCCCTGCCCGCCCTTGACCTTCTGGCCAGCGCCGAGACCAGCCGGCCGCTGCGCGTCGATGAGGACGCCCTGGCGGAAAACGCCCGCATGCTGGAAGGGGTGTTGAGCGATTTTGGCGTGCGCGGCCAAATCGTCAAGGTTCGCCCCGGACCGGTGGTGACGCTGTATGAGCTTGATCCGGCGCCGGGCACCAAAACCTCGCGCGTTGTCGGTCTGGCCGATGACATCGCCCGCTCGATGAGCGCGATCTCGGTGCGCATCGCCGTGGTTCCCGGACGCAGCGTCATCGGCATCGAGCTTCCCAACGCCAAGCGCGAGATGGTGCTGCTGCGCGAATTGCTCTCCACCCCCGATTTCATCCGCCACCCGGGATCGCTGATCCTGGCCCTGGGCAAGGATATCGGCGGCACGGGGGTTACGGTCGATCTGGCGCGCATGCCCCATCTGCTGATCGCCGGCACCACCGGCTCGGGCAAGTCGGTGGCGGTCAACACCATGATCTTGTCGCTGCTCTACCGGCTGTCGCCCCAGCAGGTCCGCTTCATCATGATCGACCCCAAGATGCTGGAGCTGTCGGTCTATGACGGCATTCCCCATCTGCTGACCCCCGTCGTCACCGATCCGCACAAGGCGGTGGTCGCCCTGAAATGGGCGGTGCGCGAGATGGAGGAACGCTATCGGGCGATGAGCCAGCTCGGCGTGCGCAATATCGCCGGCTATAACCAGAAGGTCGGGGAAACCGCCGCCAAGGGCGGCAAGCTGACCCGCACGGTGCAAACCGGGTTTGATGCGGAAACCGGCAAGCCGATCTATGTCGAACAGGACATGGACCTTCAGCCGCTGCCCTTCATCGTCGTCATCGTCGATGAAATGGCCGATCTGATGCTGGTCGCGGGCAAGGACGTGGAAGGGGCGATCCAGCGTTTGGCCCAGATGGCCCGCGCCGCCGGCATCCATCTGATCATGGCCACCCAACGCCCCTCGGTCGATGTCATCACCGGCACGATCAAGGCCAATTTCCCCACCCGCATCAGCTTCCAGGTGACCAGCCGCATCGATAGCCGCACCATCCTCGGCGAATCCGGGGCCGAGCAGTTGCTCGGCCAGGGCGATATGCTGTCGATGGCGGCGGGCGGGCGCATTACCCGCGTTCATGGGCCCTTCGTCGCCGATCTCGAGGTTGAAAAGATCTGCGCCCACCTGCGGGCCCAGGCCCAGCCCGACTACCTTGACGCCATCATCGAGGACGAGGAGGCGAGCGCCCCCGCCCCGGTCGCCGGAGGAGTGGGCGAGGGCGAGAGCGATGGTCTGTACGATCAGGCCGTCGCCCTGGTGGCCCGCGAACGCAAGGCCTCGACCAGCTTCGTCCAGCGCCACCTGCAGATCGGCTATAACCGCGCCGCCCGCATCATCGAGCGCATGGAGGCCGAGGGCATGGTCAGCCGGGCCAATCACGTCGGCAAGCGCGAGGTTCTGCTGCCCGCCAGCGCCGACGCCTATGACGATGGCGCCGATCTGTAAGAAAAACCCCGCGCCCGGAGGCTTGCCAGACGCGGGGGAAAACGCACCGTCCGGGCCTGTTTACGGGGCGAGGGCGGCCTTCAGGGTGCGGATGTTGGACTCCATCATCTTGAGATAGGTTGGGGCCGGACCGGTCGGACCCGAGAGCGAATCCGAGTAAAGCGTGCCGCCGATCACCGCGCCGGTTTCGGCGGTGATGCGCTTGAGCAGGCGCGGATCGCTGATGTTCTCCATGAACACGGCCGGGATCTTTTCGTCGCGGATCTGGCGGATCAGCGCCGCGACATCGCTGGCCGAGGCCTCGGCATCGGTGCTGACCCCTTGGGGGGCGATGAAGCTAAGACCATAGGCGCTGGCGAAATAGCCAAAGGCGTCATGCGAGGTCACCACCTTGCGGTTGGCGCTCGGGATGGCGGCGACGGTCCGCTTGACCTCGGTCTCCAGGGCGTCGACGGCCTCGATCATCCGCGAAAGATTGGCCTGATAGGTCGGGGCTCCGGCGGGATCGACGGCGATCAGGCCATCGGCGATGGCCTTCAGATACAGCCGGCCGTTGGCCAGGCTTTGCCAAGCATGGGGGTCGAGACCCTCGTGGTGGGGATCGCCGGCCCCGTGGTCGTGGTCGGCCTCATGATCATGGCCGTCCTCCTCTTCCATCGGGCGGGGGCTTACCGCCTGACTGGCGATGACGACCGGGCCCTTGTAGCCCGAGGAGTCGATCAGCCGGTCCATCCAGCCCTCGAACCCCAGGCCGTTGATGACCAGCAGATCGGCCGCGCCGACCGCCCGGGCGTTCGACGGGGTGGGCTGGTAGACATGGGCGTCGCCATCGGCCCCGACCAGGGTGGTCAGGCTGACCCGCTCGCCCCCGATCTCATGAACCATATCGCCGAGGATACTAAACGACGCCACGACCTTGACCGGATCGGCGGCCAGGGAGGGGCCAGCGCCCAAAGCCAAGGCCAGCCCAAGGGCCGGAACGGCGGCAAGCAGACAACGACGTGCGATCATCGAGGAGATCTCCTTCGAAGGGAAGCCGAAGACGGGAAGACAACGAAAGGGGCGCGCAAAAAACCTAGGGTGAGCGCGGCTGGCGGGCGCCTGAGCGGTTTCGCAGACCGCCCTGAAGCCCGACCACCAGCGACACCACATGGACGACGCCGGCGGTCAGGATGATGGCCGGGCCCGAGGGCAGGTCGTGGTAATAGGAGATCAGCAGACCGGCGACGCCACTGAAGGCGGCGATCGCCACAGCGACGGCCAGCAGCCCGCCGATGGTGGTGGCCCACAGCCGGGCGGTGGCGGCGGGCAAGACCATGATGCCAACGGCCATCAAGGTGCCCAGGGCATGAAAGCCGCCAACCAGATTGAGCACGGCCAGACACAGGAACCCGTAATGGGCCCAGGCGCCGGCCCTGCCGACCGAGCGCAAGAAGGCCGGATCCAGGCATTCCAGAACCAGCGGCCGATAGAGTAGGGCGAGCGCGGCCAGGGTGAGGGTGGTGATCGAGGCGATCAGCACCAGCGCATTGTCATCAAGGGCCAGCACCGAGCCAAAAAGCACATGCAAAAGATCGATGTTGCTGCCGCGCAGCGAGACGATCAGCACGCCCAACGACAGGGAAATCAGATAGAAGGCGGCCAGACTGGCGTCTTCGCGCAAGATAGTCGAGCGGGTGACATAGCCGGCAAGCAGGGCCACGGTCATCCCGGCGATCAAGCCGCCCACCGTCATCGCCCCCAGCGACAGGCCGGCCACCAGATAGCCGACCGCCGCCCCGGGCAAAATGGCATGGGCCATGGCATCGCCGGTCAGGCTCATCCGCCGCAGCATCAAGAACACGCCGACCGGCGTCGCGCCAAGGGCCAGGGCCAGACAGCCGACCAGGGCCCGGCGCATGAAGGCGAATTCCTGGAAGGGGCCGATCAGGGTCTCAACGAGCATCATCGCCCCTCCGCCCCCTCGCATAAAAGCCGGGCCCGTTCAAGATTGGCCTCGCTCAGCACCTCGGCGGTCGGGCCGACCGCCACCACGCGGCGGGCGACCAGCAGGGTTTCGGGAAAGGCCCGGCGCACCTGATCGAGATCGTGGAGCACGGCGATGATGGTGCGGCCCTCGCGATGCCAAACCCCGATCAACGCCAGCAGATCGGCCGCCGTTCGGGCGTCGATGGCGGTGAAGGGTTCGTCAAGCAAAAGGACGCGGGCGTCCTGGAGCAGCAGGCGGGCGAACAGCAGGCGCTGCATCTGCCCCCCCGACAGCGCGCCGATCGGCCGATTGGCCAGATCGCCCAGGCCGACGGCGGCCAGGGCGGCCTCGATGCGCGGGGCGAGGTCGCGGCCGATCGCCCCGAAAGGGCCAACCCGTCGCCACAGCCCCATGGCCGCCATATCGCGCACGGCGATGGGAAACGAGCGGTCGATCTCGGCCTGCTGGGGCAGATAGCCGATGGCCGCCCGCCCCTCGCCGCCGATCTCGATCGAGCCGCCAAGCGGCGCCAGTACGCCGACCATGCCCTTGAGCAGGGTCGACTTGCCCGCGCCATTGGGGCCGACCACGGCGGTCAGACTGCCCGGACGCACCGTCCAATCCAGGTCGCGCAGGGCCGGACGTCGGTCGTAGCCCAGGCAGAGATTCCGGCAGCGAATGGCCGCGCCCGCCGCTTCGACGGCGACCGGCGGCGGATCGGGGACGACGACGAGATGGGGCTTGCCGCTCATCCCAGGCTCCAGGCGACCAGACCCCATAGCCCGGCCGAGAGCACGGCCGCGCCGAGCAGCCGGGCCGGCGCGCCGAGCAGCAGCAGGGAAAACGACCCACCCGAAGGCGATGAGAGCGGAACCACCAAGCGCGACGACATGGGCAAGCGACAGCCTGTAGAGGGGAGCGAAGGGCAAAAACGTTATAACATCACATTTTGCCCTTCGGCAATCGCCCTGCGGACCTTCCTTGGCGATTTTTTGATCCTTGTCAATGAACCGTCCGGTTGGCACAGTACCGTCCGGCCGGTATAAACAGCCAACAGCAAACGAAGGAGGCGAGAAAGCCAATGGGTCGGTCCACCACCAGGGAAAAGATCGTCGACGCCGCCATGGAGATCGTCCGCACCCAGGGCGCCGCCCGCCTGACCCTTGACGAGGCGGCCCGCGTCGCCGGCGTCTCGAAAGGCGGCGTTCTGTACCATTTCAAGTGCAAGGATGATTTAATCCGTGCGATGGTGAGTCGACTCATTGAGCAGAATGAATCCCTGTGCCAGAGGTATTATCATCTGGAGCCCGAAGGTCCCTACCGGTGGGCCCGAACCATTGTCCGCGCTGCCTTCGACCCGCAGGGGGCGGGAAACGATCCTGCCGGCGCGGCCATTTTGGCCGCCACGGCCCTCAACCCGAACCTTCTGGAACCGATTCGCGGCCAGTTTTTTATGTGGAACGAGCGCCTGCGCTCCGACAGTCCCGACCCCGATCGGGCCCTGCTGATCGGCATGGCGATGGATGGCTTATTCCTCGATCGGGTGACCGGAATGCTGCAATACGACGCGGCGCAGCTCAACCGGCTTCAAGCCTCCTCCCTGGCGCTCTTGACCTGAACCGTCCCCAAGACACCCACCTTCGGAGCTTAGAATGAAAAAGAAACGTCTGGCGATCATGCTGGTGGGCAGCGTCGTCCTGTTTGGCGGCGTGATCGGCTTTACGGTCTTTCGCGATCACATGATCGCCCAGTATTTCGCCAACCAACCCGAACCGGTGATCACCGTCACCGTCGAGGACGCGCGCGCCGAAGACTGGCAAGACACCATCCCCGCCGTGGGCACGCTGCGCGCCATCAACGGCGTGACGGTGGGGGCGGCCGTGGCCGGCATCGTCGAGACGATTTCGTTTGAGTCGGGGCAGCGGGTGAAAAAGGGCGATCTGCTGGTCCGCCTGGATGACGGCGAGGAGCGCGGCGAGCTTGACGCCGTGCGCGCCCAGGCCGAACTGTCGCGCATCACCGCCGGCCGCGCCCGCCGACTGGTGCAATCGGCCGCCGGAACCCGGGCCAATCTGGACGACGCCGAGGCGCAGTTGCGGGTTAATCTGGCCACCATCGGCCAACTCGAGGCCCGCGTCGCCAAAAAGACCGTGACGGCGCCGTTTGATGGCGTGCTTGGCGTGCGCGCGGTCGATCTGGGCGAATACGTCACCGCCGGCCAGACCCTGGTCGACCTTCAGGACCTGTCGGTGATCCTCGCCGATTTCTCGGTTTCCCAAAAAGACCTGGGCCGGGTGGCCGTTGGCGCCAAGCTGACGCTGACCACCGACGCCTGGCCCGGGCGCGCCTTCGAAGGCACCATCAAGGCTATCGCCCCCAAGGTCGACGCCAATACGGGCATGGCCGTGGTCGAAGGCCGCTTCGACAACCCCGATGGCGCCCTGCGCCCGGGCATGTTCGCCAAGCTGGCCGTGCTGCGCGCCGAACGCCAGAGCGTGGTGACGGTTCCGGCCACCGCCGTGACCTACAGCCTGCATGGCGACGCCCTTTATGTGCTGAAGGAGGCCGGCGAAGACGGCAAGGTCCGCGTCGACCGCATCACCGTCACCACCGGCGTGCGCCGGGGCGACCGGGTGGTCGTGACCGCGGGCTTGAGCGCCGGCCAGCGGGTCGTCACCTCCGGTCAGGTCAAGCTCAACGACGGCAGCGCCGTGGCCGTCGCCCAGGCGCCCCTGAACACCGCCGCCCGCGCCGAAAGCGGCGCCAAGGGTGACTCGACCAAGGACACCCTGCGATGAAGGCCTTCGATCTTTTCATCCGCCGGCCGGTGCTGGCCACGGTCATCAGCCTGCTGATCCTGGTGGTCGGCTTCCAGGCGCTGATGCGCCTGCCCATCCGCCAATATCCGGAGATGAGCAATACGGTCATCACCGTCACCACCACCTATCCGGGGGCGAATTCCGATCTGATCCAGGGCTTCGTCACCCAGCCGATCCAGAAGGCGGTCTCGACCTCCAAGGGTCTGGATTATCTGACCTCGAGCTCGTCGCAGGGCGTCAGCACCGTCAAGGCCTTCGTCCGCCTGAACGAGGATCCCGACGCGGCGATGACCGAGGTGACGGCCAAGGTCAACGAGGTCCGCTCGCTGCTGCCGCGCAACGTCGATAATCCGGTGATCTCCAAGGAGACCGGCGAGACCTTCCCCGCCGCCTTCATCGCCTTTTCCTCGAAAAGCCATTCCCAAGAACAGATCACCGATTACGTCAACCGGGTGATCCAGCCCAAGCTGGCCGCGGTCAGCGGCGTTTCCAATCCCGAGGTCTTCGGCGCCAAGAACTTCTCGATCCGCGTCTGGCTCGATCCCGAAAAGATGGCCCAGCAGGGGCTGACGGCCAGCGATGTCCAGACCGCCCTGACGGCGAACAACTTCTCCTCGGCCGCCGGGTCGATCAAGGGCAGCCTGGATATCATCAACACCAAGGCCGAAACCGATCTGACCGATATCGCCGAGTTCCGCAAGCTGGTGGTCCGCAATGACGGGGCGCGGCTGATCCGCCTTCAAGATATCGGCGAGGTGTCGCTGGCCGCCGAAAGCAGCGACATGAGCGTGTTCGCCAGCGGTCAGGCGGCGATCTTCGTCGGCGTCTTCACCACCCCGGAAGCCAATCCGCTGTCGGTGATCGCCGAGATCCGCGAGACCGCCCTGCCGGCGATCATCGACCAGTTGCCCGAGGGCATGACCGCCTTGATGGCCTATGATTCGACGGTGTTCATCACCGAATCGATCCGCGAGGTGGTCAAGACCATCGTCGAAGCCGCGATCATCGTCATGGTGGTGATCTTCCTGTTCATGGGATCGGTGCGGTCGGTGGTCATTCCCCTGGTCACCGTGCCGCTGTCGCTGGTTGGCGTCGCCATCTTGCTGATGGTCTTGGGTTTTTCGATCAATCTTCTGACCTTGCTGGCCATGGTTCTGGCGATCGGGTTGGTGGTCGACGACGCCATCGTCGTCGTCGAGAACGTCCATCGCCATATCGAGGAGGGATCCACCCCCTTCCAGGCGGCGATCGACGGCACCCGCGAAATCGCCCTGCCGGTGATTTCGATGACCATCACCCTGGCCGCCGTCTATGCCCCGATCGCCTTTATGGGCGGGCTGACCGGCGCGCTGTTTCGTGAATTCGCCCTCGCCCTGGCCGGCTCGGTGGTGGTGTCGGGGGTGGTGGCGCTGACGCTGTCGCCGATGATGTGTTCAAAGATCCTGCGCCACGAGGTGACCAAGAAAGGCTTCGCCGCCAAGCTCGATTCGTTGTTCGAGCGCCTTCAGGGACGCTATGGGCGCCTGCTGGACGCCTCGCTGGCCGACCGCCCGACCACGGTGGTCTTCGCCCTGATCGTCATGGGATCGCTGTACTTCCTGTTCTCGGCCATCCCCAGCGAACTGGCCCCCGACGAGGACCAGGGCGCGGTGCTGACCGCCTTCAACGGCCCGGCCTCGGCCAGCAACGACTATATGAACGTCTTCGTGCACCAGATCGATGACGCGCTGCGCGCCTATCCCGAAACCGAGCATACCTTCCTGATCGCCGGCATCGGCACCCCCAACAGCGGCTTCGGCGGCGCCTCGCTCAAGCCCTGGGCCGAGCGCGAGCGCGATGCCAAGGCGTTGATCGGCGCGGTGCAAACGACGATGAACGGCATCGCCGGGGTCAAGGCCTCGGTGTTCTCGCCCGCCGCCCTGCCCGGTGCCGATGGCCTGCCCGTGCAGTTCGTCATCTCCTCGACCACCCCCTATGAGGCGATTTCCGACATCCAGGACGAGATGATGAAGCGGGCCCAGGCCTCGGGGCGCTTCATCTTCACCGATACGGATCTGAAATTCGAAAGCCCGCAGACCGTGGTGTCGGTCGACCGCGACAAGGCGGCGGCCTATGGCATCACCATGGATCAGATCGGTGGCGCCCTGGCGACGATGACCGGCGGCAACTACGTCAATCTGGTCAATATCCAGGGCCGCTCCTACAAGGTGATCCCCCAGGTTCCCGACAGCGCCCGCATGGATCCCGACTCCCTGGGGCGCTTCTATATCCGCACCCATAGCGGCACCGCCATTCCGCTGTCGTCGCTGGTGACCCTGGAGCGGCGCGTGCTGCCGCAATCGCTCAACCAGTTCAACCAGCTTAACGCCTTCACCATCTCGGGCTTCCCGATGCCCGGGGTGACCCTGGGTCAGGCCCTGGCCGTTCTGGAGCAAAGCGCGGCCGAGGTGCTGCCCTCGGGCTACACCATCGATTACGCCGGCCAGTCGCGGCAGTTCATCCAGGAAGGCAGCAGCCTGATCGGCACCTTCGTGTTCGCCCTGATCATCATCTTCCTGGTGCTGGCCGCCCAGTTCGAAAGCTTCCGCGATCCGCTGGTCATCATGATCTCGGTGCCGTTGTCGATTTGCGGCGCCTTGCTGCCCCTGGCGCTCGGCGCCACCACCATGAACATCTATACCCAGGTCGGTCTGGTGACGTTGATCGGGCTGATCACCAAGCACGGCATCTTGATGTGCGAGGTGGCCCGTGAACGCCAGGAAGAGCAGGGCCTGACCCGCGCCCAGGCGATCGAGGTCGCGGCCAAGCTGCGACTGCGGCCGATCCTGATGACGACGGCGGCGATGGTCGCTGGGTTGATTCCCCTGATGTTCGCCAGCGGCGCCGGCGCCAACAGCCGGTTTTCCATCGCCGTGGTCATCGTCGCGGGGATGAGCATCGGCACGCTGTTCACCCTGTTCGTGCTGCCGGTGATCTATACCTTCCTTGCCGAGGATCGCAGCAAGGGGCGCGACGGCTCCTCGGGCGCCGAGGGCGGCGTGTCGCTTTCGAAGGCGGCCGAATAGGGCAACCCTTCGCCGCCGGGATCGTTTAAGGGGTGGCCCGCTCCGCCGGCCCTGCCGGGATCTTCCCCGGGAGGGCCCCGCCAGGGCCGGTTGGCGGCGGGTCTTCTTTATTACGCCACCTTCTTTTCCTATCTGTGGTTCTCGCGCCCGTCCGTCCTTCCCCAAACGGGGGAGGGGATGGCCCGCCCTTCCGATCCTCTTCTCCCGCCAAGGACTCCCCATGGCTCCGAAATCGCTGTTTGCCGCCCTTGCCTTGTTCGTCGCCCTCGCTGTCGGTCTGCCGGCCGGGCCGGCCTCGGCCCAGGAGGCGCGGAGCATTCTTCCCCAGTTGACCCAGGACCAGCGGGCCTTCGTCGCCCGGGTCGAAGGCTATCTCAATGGCGTCCGCCGGGTGCAGGCCCGCTTTCTGCAGGTCTCTTCGACGGGCAATTACGCCGAGGGAACGGTGTCGATCAGCCGCCCCAACCGCATGCGTCTGCAATATGATCCGCCCGCCGATCTTCTGATGGTCGCCAATGGCAGCCAGCTGGTCTATTACGACCGCGAGCTTGATCAGGTGTCCTATATCGGTCTCGACTCGACGCCGCTTGGCGTGTTGCTGCGCGACAAGATCGAGCTCAGCGATCCCAATATCACCGTGACCGCCTACCGCGAGGCCAAGGGCGTGGTGGAGATCGCCCTGGTTCAGACCAATGACCCGGGGCAGGGCACCCTGACCCTGGTTTTCACCACCGATCCCTTGGAATTGCGCCAGTGGCGGGTGCTCGACGCCCAGAACGTCGAGGTTTCCGTCTCGTTGTTCAATCCCCAGGTCGGCCTCGCCCTCGACCCCAAGCTGTTCGTCTTCAGCGAAAAGGCCGAGCGTCCCCAGCGCGACTCCCGATAAGTTTGCGGCCCCAAGGGGCGAAGGGGTAGGCATCTTAAAAACGCATATCTGCTATGCGTCGATTGCATTGGAATTTTTCCAAGTCAAACCTATCTAGTCTGGTATCCGGTGCGGATCATCGATCCCCGCCGTTGGAGGGTTCGGTTTCCCCTGCCGCCCTCTGGCTCCGACAGGAGTATCCGCCGATTGGTTACCCCCCTAACCGATCGGTGAAGACAAGACGCCCGGCAGCCCCCCCTGCCGGGCGTCACGTTTTTTAAGGGGCCGGCTTCCGCGCTTTCCCCCATCCGTCCTATAGTCGGCCCCCCTGACGGCCGCCGATCCCCCGGGATCTCGCCGGGCCGATCCGCCCTCCCTCAAGGAGAGCCCTCCCTCAAGGAGAGATCGCGTGCGCTTCGTTCTTCCTCCCTTGCCCCGCACGGCCATTCCGGTAAGCGGAACCGACGGTTTCTTCCCGGTGGGCCGGGTGTTCTGCGTCGGCCGCAACTACGCCGACCACGCCCGCGAGATGGGCGGCGATCCGCATAAGGAGCCGCCGTTCTTCTTTTCCAAGCCGGGGGACGCGGTGGTGCCGCTGGGCGGCGCCGTGCCCTATCCCCAGGCGACCTCGAACCTCCATCACGAGGTCGAACTGGTGGTGGCCCTGGGCGGCGGCGGCCATGACATCGCCCCCGATAAGGCCCTCGATCTGGTCTGGGGCTATGCGGTGGGGATCGATCTGACGCGGCGCGACCTGCAAGACAGCGCCAAGAGGGCCGGCCGCCCCTGGGATATGGCCAAGGGCTTCGAAGCCAGCGGCCCGGTCGGGGCGATCACCCCGGCGGCGACCACCGGCGCGCTGACCTCGGGCGCCATCAGCCTTTCGGTCAATGGCGTTCCCCGCCAGACGGGCGATCTGAAGGATATGATCTGGCCGGTCAGCGATGTCATTTCCTTCCTGTCCCGGCTGATGGTGCTGCGCCCGGGCGACCTGATCTTCACCGGCACGCCGGCCGGCGTCGGCCCGGTGGAGGAAGGCGACGAGCTGAGGGCCGAAATCGCTGGCCTCGACCCGCTCACCCTCACCCTCGTCGCCGGACCGGTCCTCTGAGCCCCCCGGCTTCGCTCCGACCGCTGGCGATCGCCACCTGGAACATCAACTCGCTGCGCCTGCGCCTGGATCAGGTGGCGCGGCTGGTTGAAAGCCGGGCGATCGACGTGTTGTGTCTCCAGGAGATCAAGGCGCGGCCCGACCATGTGCCGACCGCCGCCCTGGCCGAGATGGGGCTGGTCCATCAGGCCCTTCACACCATGCCCGGCTATAACGGCGTCGGCATCTTCTCGCGCCTACCCCTGGAAGACAGCACGCCCTTTGACTGGTGCGACCGCGTCGATTGCCGCCACCTGCGCACCCGGGTCGCCGGCTTCACCCTCCACTGCCTTTATATCCCGGCCGGCGGCGATATCCCCGATCCCGAGGAAAATCCCCGCTTCCGCCACAAGCTGGCGTTCTTCGACGCCCTTACCGACTGGTTCGACCGCACCCTTGATCCCGACATGCCGGCGATGGTGGTGGGCGATTTCAATGTCGCCCCGCTCGAGACCGATGTCTGGGATCACCGCAAGATGCGCGGCGTGGTCAGCCATACGCCGGTCGAGGTCGCCAAGCTGGGCGCCCTGCAGGCCAGCGGGCCGTGGATCGACGCCATGCGCCGCTTCGTGCCGCCCGAGGAAAAGCTGTTCACCTGGTGGAGCTACCGGGCCAAGGACTGGCGGCTGACCAATCGCGGCCGGCGGCTTGATCACATCTGGGTCACCCCCGCCCTGGTCGATCGCCTGCGCGGCCTGGAGGTGATGGACGACACCCGCGACTGGACCCCGCCCTCGGACCATGTGCCGGTGATCGTGCATATCGACCCGCCAACAAAGGGCTAAGCCCTATCCCGCCAGTTCGGGGCGTCCGGCGAAGTCGTCGAGCGCCTCGGGGTTGGCCAGGGCCTCGCGGTTGCGCACCGGCCGGCCGTGGACGACCTCGCGCACCGCCAGTTCCACGATCTTGTTGGATTTGGTGCGGGGAATATCGTTGACCTGAACCACCTTGGCCGGCACGTGGCGCGGCGTGCAGGATTGACGGATCCGCGCCTTGATTTTGTCCTCAAGCTCGGGCGTCAGCGTCAGTCCGTCGCGCAGCACGACGAACAGCACCACCCGCACATCGCCTTGCCAGTCCTGGCCGATGACGATGGCCTCGCGCACCTCGTCAAGGGTTTCAACCTGCCGATAGATCTCGGCGGTGCCGATGCGCACGCCGCCGGGATTGAGCGTCGCATCCGAGCGGCCATAAACGACGATGCCGCCGTGGGGGGTCAATTCCACCCAGTCGCCATGGGTCCAGACCCCGGGGAAGCGCTCGAAATAGGCGGCCTTGAACTTCGCCCCGTCGGCATCGTTCCAGAACCCAATGGGGCTGGAGGGAAAGGCCCGGGTGCAGACCAGTTCGCCCTTCTGGCCGACCAGCGGCCGGCCCTCGTCGTCGAAAACCGCCACCGCCATGCCAAGGCCGCGCTTCTGGATCTCGCCGCGAAACACCGAATCAATTGGGCTGCCCAGCATGAAACACGACAAGATATCGGTGCCGCCCGAGATCGAGGCCAGTTGCACATCGCCTTTGATGGCGTCGTAGACGTAATCGAAGCTTTCCGGGGCGAGCGGCGAGCCGGTGGAGGCGATCACCCGCACCGTCGACAGATCATGGGTATCGCTAGGCCGCAACCTGGCCTTGCGCTGGGCGTCGATCCATTTGGCCGAGGTGCCAAAGAAGGTGCAGCCCTCGGCCTGGGCGTAATCCCACAGCACGGCGCCATCGGGATAAAACGGCGATCCGTCATAAAGCAGCACGGTGCAGCCCGCCCCCAAGGCCGCGGCCAGCCAGTTCCACATCATCCAGCCGCAGGTGGTGAAATAGAACACCCGGTCGCCGGGGTGGGCATCGGCATGCAGCACATGCTCCTTCAGTTGCTGAAGCAAGGTGCCGCCATGGCCGTGAACGATGCATTTTGGCACGCCGGTGGTGCCGCTGGAATACAGGATATACAGCGGATGATCGAAGGGCAGCCGCAGGAAGTCCGGCTCGCCGGCGGTGAAATCGCCGATGAACGCCGCCCATGACGTGGCGCGGGGGATGGCAGCGGGCGCATCGCCCTTGCCGGCGAAGGCCACTTCCACCACCTGGGTGATCGACGGCACCGCCTTGACCAGGGTGGCGACCTTCTCGCGGCAGTCATGGACCTTGCCGTTGTAAAAATAGCCATCGACCGTGAACAGCACCTTGGGCTCGATCTGGCCGAAGCGGTCGATCACCCCCTGGGCGCCGAAATCCGGCGAGGCCGAAGACCACACCGCCCCCAGGCCGGCGGTCGCCAGCATGGCGATCAGGGCCTCGGGCATATTGGGCAGATAGCCCGCCACCCGGTCGCCAACCCCGACGCCAGCGCGGCGCAAGCCTTGTTGAACCAGCGACACCCGGGCGCGCAGCGTCGGCAGATCAAGGCGTTGGGTCGGATGGTTCTCGACGCGGAAGACCACGGCGTCGCCCGGGCGCTGGGCATGGGGGGCGAGCAGGGTTTCGGCGGCGTTGAGCCGGGCGCCGGCGAACCAGCGCGCGCCGGGAAGCTTGCCCGGATCATCGACCACCGGCCCGTCGCCCTTATCGCCGATGACCCCGCAAAAATCCCAGACCTCGGTCCAGAAGGCGGCCGGGGCATCGATCGACCATTGCCACAGGGCATCGTAATCGGCCAGGACGACGCCGTGGCGCTCTTCGATGCGGCGGCGGAAGGCGTCAAGCCGGGTGGCGGCGATGCGCTCGGCCGAGGGAGTCCACAGCGGCGGCGCCGGCTCGCCCTTGGCAAAACCCGAAATCACCGCCTGCTCGCTTTCTGTCACGTTCGCTCCTCCCTGACGGTGGGGGGCGGCCCGACCCGCGCCATCCCCGTCAGGGAGATTGTATCGCCCCGTCGTGAATGCAATACAGCCTGGGGTTTTATCCCCAGGGCTTTTTTAGTATCCGACGGTGGCGAAATTGGTCGGCGCCGGTTCAACCTGCACCGTGCCGTCGCGGGTGACCTCGCGGATGGCCAGCCCGCGTTCCACCGTGCCGTCGGGGCGGAAGCGGAAAATGCCATCGACTCCGGCGAAGCCGTTGGGATTGCGCACGCCATCGACGGTGAGGGCGCCAGCCCCCCCCCGGGCGAGGACGGCGGCCAGGGCCGTCGCGTCATAGCCCAGGCCGGCGATGCTCGGCGGCACGGCGCCATAGGTCGCCTGATACTGGGCCTTGAAGGCGGCGGCGCCGCTTTCATCGGGGGCGGCGAAGCGGGCGCCGACCAGCAGCGGCTCGCGGCCCAGGCCGGGTTCGTCGTTCCACAGCATGGTGCCCAGAACCATCGCCTGCCCGGGGTTCAGGCCCGAATAGGCGAGTTGGGCGGCCACCGCCTGCAGCCCCAGGCCCTTATCCGACAGCAAAAGCGTATCGAAGCCGCCGGCGGCCAGAACGCGTCCGGCCGGCTGGGCGACGCCTTTGCCCGTCGGATCGTAGTATTCGATGGCGGCGACGCGCAATCCGGCCTCGGCGGCGACCCGGCGGGCGGCCTCGGCGGTGGCCTGACCGAGCGGCGTCGCCGGCAGCAGGGCGGCCAGCGTCGTCCGCCCCTGGCCTCTGGCGTGGCGCAGCACCCGGCGCACCTGTTCTTCGACCAGGAAGCCGATCAGATGGACCGAGCCGCCGGCCACCGTCTGATCGGTGGAAAAGGCCACCACCGGCACCCCGGCCTGTTGGGCGAGCGGGCCGATGGCGCGCACCGAGTCGGCAAACAGCGGGCCGATGATCATCCCCGCGCCCTGCGACAGGGCGGTGCGCGCCGCCTGGGCGGCGCCGCCGGCGCTGCCGGCGGTGTCATAGGGCTGGAGGACGAAATCCTGGGGTCCGACCTCGATGGCGGCGATCTGGGCGGCGTTGAGCAGCGCCTGACCGGTCTGCGCGGCCTGACCGGTCAAAGGCGCGAGGAAAGCGACACGGGCGGCCTGACCCCGCCCCTGGTCAAGCAAACCGGGGCCGCCCATCGGCGCGCTTTGCACCGGCGGGCTGGGCTGGGCCATCGGCGGCGGTTCATAGCTTGACGGCGAGGGGGGTGCCGGCTCACGATTCGCCGCGCAAGCGGCAAGGCCAAGACCGAGGGCCGCGATTATCGCCATGCGGACGGAGCGCCAGCCCCGGTTCCGCGTCATTTCACAGCCATCCACCGGTGACCCTCCCCTTGTCAGACACCATATCCGATCAACAGCCTACTCATGCTCCCCCCGGAAGGCAATTGGCGCCCGGCCTTCATCTGGTGGGAACGCCGATTGGCAACATGGGCGACATCTCGGCCCGGGCCATCGACGCCCTGGCCGGAGCCGATCTGGTGGCCTGCGAGGATACCCGGGTGACCGGCGGCTTGCTCCATCGCTTGGGGGTGTCGGCCAAGCTGACGCCCTATCACGAGCATAACGCCGATGCCGCCCGCCCGGCCCTGCTGGCGAAATTGGCCGAGGGCGCGGCGATCGTTCTGGTTTCGGATGCCGGCATGCCGCTGGTCTCCGATCCCGGCTATCGGCTGGTGCGGGCCTGCCACGAGGCGGGAATCCGCGTCACCGCCGTTCCCGGCCCCTCGGCGGTGCTGACGGCCCTCGCCCTGGCCGGCCTGCCCACCGACCGCTTCCAGTTCGTCGGCTTCCCGCCGCCCAAGCCCGGCAAACTTGGCACCTTCTGCGCCGAGTTGGCCGAGGTGCGGGCGACCCTGGTGCTGTTCGAGGGGGTATCGCGCCTTGATCGCACCCTGGCCGCCCTGGCCAAGGCCTTGGGCGACCGCGAGGCCGCCGTCTGCCGCGAATTGACCAAGCTGCACGAGGAGGTACGGCGCGGCACCCTTGATACCCTCGCCGCCCATTACGCCGAGGCCGGCCCGCCCAAGGGCGAGGCGGTGATCGTCATCGCCCCGCCCGATGCCGCCGCCCCGCCCTCGGCCGGGGTTCTGGACGACCGCCTGCGCCAGTTGCTGGATGCCGGCGAAAGCGTGCGCTCGGCCGCCGAGCGTCTGGCGGCGGAAAGCGGCGTCGCCCGCCGCGCGCTCTATCGACGCGCCCTGGAGCTGGCCGGCAAGGCCGATGCCGAAGATCGCGAAAGGCCGGGGGAGCGGTGAGGCGGTCGCGGCGCCAGGGGGAACGCCGGGGGCGCTGGGCCGAAAGCCTGTGCGTATGGTGGCTGCGCCTGCACGGCTGGCGCATCCTTGCCCGCCGCTTCCGCAGCGGCCGGGGAACCGGGGCCGGCGAGGTTGATATCATCGCCCGCCGGGGCCGGTTGGTCGCCTTCATCGAGGTCAAGGCCCGGGCCGAGGCGGCCCGCGCCCTGGAGGCGATCACCCCGCGCCAAAGGATCCGCATCACCCGGGGCGCCGAGGCCTTCCTTGGCCGCTTTCCCTTGCCAGAGAAGGGGCAGGCGCGGTTTGATGTGATGGTGATCGCGCCCTGGGCTTGGCCCAGACATCTCAAGGACGCCTGGCGACTCGGCTTGTAAACCCTCCCTCCCCGAACGAAAGGCCAGGAATGGTCCCATGCGCCGCGTCTGACGCAAGGGTTTGCCCAGCCCGCCGCCGGCCCTGGCCGTGGGCGGTTCTTCTCCTTCTGGCGGGGTTGCCCGGCGCCTGCTCGCCTGTGGGCATGGCCATCGGCGCCGGGGCCAAGGTGGCGACCATGGCCACCGAGGAGCGCGGCTTTTCCCAGGCGGTCGATGACACCGCCATCGCGCTGGCGATCAACGCCAAATTCGGTCAAGCCGGCCCGGCGGTTTACCGAAATGTCTATACCACCGTACGCGAGGGCAAGGTGCTGCTGACCGGCGAGGTCGCCAAGCCCGCAGACAGGATCGAGGCCGTCCGCCTGACCTGGACGGTCAAGGGCGTGCGCGCCGTCGTCAACGATCTGACCATGCCCACCGGCCAGGATGGCGTCGATTTGGCCCGCGACGTTTGGCTGGCCAACCGCATGGACACCGATTTGCTGTTGGACAGCGAGATCCAGGCGGTGAACTACACCGTCGATGTCGTCGGCGACACCCTTCACATCATGGGCATCGCCCAGGACGCCCGCGAACGCGACCGGGTTCTGGCCTATGCCCGCGCCCTGCCCCACATCCGCAAAATCGCCGACCACACCCGCCTGAAAGCCGACCCTTCGCCGTGAAACTCCGGCGGCCTTGCCGATGGTGAATATCAACGTGAATGACATCACAGGAAAAAAGATGTGCCCTGCGTCGGTTGATCAAGCAGCCCCGCCTTGGGCTCTTTTGCGCTGGGGGATGGCGCGGGCGTGGGGTTGTGCCTATCTTCGGCTGACTTTTCTTCCTCCCCGGGGCCAGGAACGCCTATGACCCAGTCTTCGACTACCCTCCGCGTGGCGATCCAGATGGATCCCATGGCGGCGATTGATATCAACGGCGACAGCACCTTCGCCCTTGCCCTGGAAGCCCAGGCGCGCGGCCATCGGCTGTGGCATTATCTGGCCCAGGATCTGGTGTTCCGCGATGGCAGGGTGACGGCGAAGGCCCATCCTTTGAGCGTGCGCCGCGAGGCGGGCCACCACTTTTCCTTTGGCGCGCCCGAAACCATCGACCTGGGGTCCGATGTCGAAGTGGTGCTGATGCGCCAGGATCCGCCTTTTGATATGGCCTATATCACCGCCACCCATCTGCTTGATCACATCCACCCCAAAACCCTGGTGGTCAATGATCCGACCGAGGTGCGCAACGCCCCGGAAAAGCTGTTCGTCACCCGCTTCCCCGAGTTGATGCCGCCAACCCTGATCACCCTTGATCGGGCCGCGATCGCCGCCTTCCGCGCCGAATGGGGCGATATCATCGTCAAACCCCTGTATGGTAACGGCGGCGCCGGGGTGTTCCACATCGCTCCGGGCGACGAAAACCTCAATGCCTTGCTTGAAATGTTCGCCCAACGCTCGCGCGAGCCGGTCATGGTCCAGCGCTACCTGCCCGAAATCCGCCAGGGCGACAAGCGGGTGATCCTGATCGACGGCAAGGCGGCCGGCGCCGTCAACCGCGTGCCCGCCGCCGGCGAGGCGCGGTCGAACATGCATATCGGCGGTCGTCCGGAAAAAACGCCGCTGACCGCCCGCGATCTGGAAATCTGTGAAGCCATCGGCCCGATTCTGCGCGAAAAGGGCCTGCTGTTCGTCGGTATCGACGTTATCGGCGACTGGCTGACCGAAATCAACGTCACCTCTCCCACGGGCATCCAGGAAATCGACCGTTTCGACGGGGTTTGCCTGGAAGCCGACCTTTGGAATGCGATCGAGGCCAAACTGTGACCCTTTCTTCGACCACCGCCCCCCTTGACCAGCCGATCCCCCAGGCCACCGCCGACGCCTTTTGCGCGCTGACCGGCGATGACCAGTGGATCCACATCGACCCCGCCCGCGCCGAGGCCGAGGGGCTGGCCGGCGGCGATACCGTCTTGCCCGGCGCCCTGCTGCTCAGTCTGGCGGTTGGCGGCCTGGGCAAGGCCCTGGGCTATCCCGAGGGCACGCGCAGCTGGCAGCGTTCCTATGAGCGGGTGCGCTTCCTGCGCCCGGCGCCGGTGGGCAGCCGCCTGCGCCTGGAAGCCCGCGAGAGCCGCCGCCGCCCCGCCGGCACCGGGCGCGAGGTCGTTGTCGCCAATGTCAGCCTTTACAGCGATCTGGTCGAGGCCGGCCCGGTGATGGAAGGCTGCTTCACCAGCCTGCTTGAGGTCGCGGTCCAGCCAGACACCGCGGAATGACCCAGACCATCGTCTTCACCGGCGTGCGGGTCGAGGCCGAGGACGGCCGGCCGATCCTGCACGATCTGACCCTGACCCTGAAGGAAGCCCGGGTCGGGATCATCGGCGCCAACGGCGCGGGCAAAAGCACGCTGATCCGCCTGATCAACGGCCTTGCCAAGCCCGCCGCCGGCACGGTGGAGGTCGATGGGATGAGTGTCGCCAAAGAGGTGCGGGCGGTGCGGCGCAAGGTCGGCTTCCTGTTCCAGCACCCCGACGCCCAGATCGTCATGCCGACCCCGGCCGAGGACATCGCCTTTGGCCTCAAGGGCCTGAAGCTCGACAAGGCCGAGGTCGCCCGCCGGGTGGCCGCCGCCCTGGCCCGCTTCGGTCTGGCCGGCTTTGACGACCGCCCGGCCTATATGCTCTCGGGCGGCGAGAAGCAGCGCCTCGCCCTGGCCGGGGTGATGGCGCTTGATCCCGAGATCCTGGTGATGGACGAGCCGACGACCATGCTTGATCTCGCCGGTCGCAGGATGTTCGCCCGCCTGGTCGCCGGACTGGCGCAGCGGGTGGTGCTGGCCACCCACGACCTCGACCTGCTGGCCGCCTATGACCGGGTGCTGGTCATCGATGGCGGCCGGATCGTCCATGACGGCCCGCCGGCCCAGGCCCGCGCCTTCTATGAAACCCTGATCAGCGCGCGGGACGGCGGATGATCGCCGCCCTTTATGTTCCCGGGCGATCGATCCTTCATCGCCTGCCCGCCGGGGCGAAGCTGCTGGGGCTGGCGGTGCTCGGCACCGTGCTGTTTCCCGTGAACAATCCCTGGGCGCTGTGCGGGCTGGCCCTGGCGATCTTTCTGGTCTATCCGGCCTGCGGCCTGGGCTGGCGGCGGGCGGTCGGTCAACTGCGCGCCCTGGCTTTCTTCCTGGTGCTGATCGCCGCCAGCCAATGGTGGCTGGCCGGCTGGGCCGAGGCGGTGGCGGTTTCGGCCCGGCTGGTCGCCCTGGTGCTGGCCGCCTCGCTGGTCACCTATACCACCTCGCTTTCGGCGATGATGGCGGCGCTCGAAGGACCGCTCAAACCCTTCGCCCGCTTCGGCCTGCGTCCCGAGGTCGTGTCCTTCGCCCTAACCCTGGCCATCCGCTTCATCCCGGTGCTGATGGGGCTGGCCAAGGAGACCCGCGAGGCGATGGCGGCGCGCGGCCGCGAAAGGGCGTGGTTCGCCCTGGCAGTGCCGATGATCATCCGCGCCCTGCGGTTGGCCGATCAGGTCACCGAGGCGGTGGAGGCGCGGGGGATGGACGTGGCGCTTGACCAAACGGCGCCCGGCAAAACGCCCTGAGGGCCGCCGTCCCAGGCGCGCCCATCCCCCCGCCCGGATCTTAGCCGGGTTACGCGCCCAGCACCGACGCCGCCGGGGTGTGCTCATAACCCAATTCGGCGGCGACCGGGGCGCAGGTGACCTTGCCGGCGTGGACGTTCAGCCCTTCGAGCAAGCCGGGATCATCGGCCAGCGCCGCCTTCCAGCCCTTGGTGGCGATCGCCAGACCATAGGGCAGGGTGGCGTTGGTGAGCGCATAGGTCGAGGTGCGGGCGACGGCGCCGGGCATATTGGCCACGCAGTAATGAACCACGCCATCGACGACATAGGTCGGCGCGTCGTGGGTGGTCGCCTTTGATGTCTCGAAGCAGCCGCCCTGATCGATCGCCACATCGACCAGCACCGCGCCGGGGCGCATGCGGCCCAGCATGGCGCGAGTCACCAGCTTGGGGGTAGCGGCGCCCTTCACCAGCACCGCGCCGATCACCAGATCGGACTCGAGCACCGTTTGCTCCAGCGCCGCCCGGGTTGAATAGACGGTCTTGAGGCCGGCGCCAAAGCGCGCCGACAGCCGGGCGAGGGCGTCGAGCGAGCGATCAAGCACCGTGACCTCGGCGCCGATGCCCAGGGCGATCTGCGCGGCGTTCTCGCCGACCACGCCGCCGCCGATGATCGCCACCTTGGCCGGGGCGACCCCGGGCACGCCGCCCAACAGCACGCCTTCGCCGCCATGGGCCTTTTCCAGGCAATGGGCGCCGGCCTGGATCGCCATGCGACCGGCCACCTGGGACATCGGCGCCAGCAGCGGCAGGCCGCCCTTGGCGTCGGTCACCGTCTCATAGGCGATGCAGGTGGCGCCCGAGGCGATCAGGGCGCGGGTCTGCTCGGGATCGGGGGCGAGGTGCAGATAGGTGTAAAGGATCTGGCCGGGGCGCAGCATGGCGCATTCAACCGCCTGGGGCTCCTTGACCTTGATCACCATCTCGGCGCCGGCGAACACCTCGGCCGCCGTCGCAGCGATGGTGGCGCCGGCCTTGATGTAATCGGCGTCGGTCGAGCCGATGCCCAGGCCAGCGCCGCTTTCCACCACCACGGCGTGACCGTGGTCGACGAATTCATGAACGCTATTGGGGGTCAGGCCGACCCGGTATTCGTGATTCTTGATTTCCTTGGGAACACCGATACGCATGCGACAATCCTTCAAGGCCCGCGCGGCGGGGGATGGTGACGAGAGATCAAAACTCTGCGCCGGATTCGGTGAAATGTGCTTGCGAAACGACCAGGGCCTATGCGCCTATGCACAACATTCAGGCGGAAATCGTCCGAATTTTCGTGGATCGTGCCAATGGTCGCCCTCGATACGCTAGATCGTAAGATTCTGCGGGCCTTACAATGCGACGGCCGCATCACCAACACCGAGCTTGCCGAGCGCATCGGCCTATCGGCTTCGGCCTGCCTGCGGCGGGTGAAGCGGCTGGAAGACGAGGGGGTGATCGGCGGTTATACGGCGGTGCTCGATCAGATCGCCCTTGGCAAACCGGCCTCGATTTTCGTTGAGATCACCCTGGCCAGCCAGTCGGAGGCCAGTTTATCGGCCTTCGAGGCGGCGGTCCGAGTCTGCCCGGAGGTCATGGAATGCCACCTGATGTCGGGCAGCGCCGATTACCTGCTGCGCTTCGTCGCCGCCGACACCCTTGATTTCGAACGCATCCACAAGATCTATCTCACCCGCCTGCCCGGCGTCGCCCGCATCCGCTCGGCCTTCAGCCTGCGCACCGTCTCGCGGCGCGCCGGCTTTCCCCTGGGGGATTAACCCATGCTATAGACGGGGGCGAAATTGGCGGAAAAAGGACCCATCCATGCAGGGCCATCACGCGGCGGCGCGCGCCTTGCGCCGTCAGGGGCGCCTAGGCGAGGCGATCGCCCGCTATCGCGCGGCCCTGGCCGCCACCCCGGGCGCGGCCGTTCTCCAAGCCGAAATGGCCGAATGCCTGTTCGCCGCCGGTCAGGCCGAAGCGGCGGTGAAGGCGCTGGGTCAGGCGGTCCGGCTCGACCCCGATAACGCCACCCACCGCGGCAATCTGGCGATGCTGCTGGCCCGCAAGGGCGATCTGGCCGGCGCCATTGATCATGCCCGGGCGGCGGTGCGCCTCGCCCCCAAGGACGGCGCCTTGCGCCTGCGTCTGGCCCGTCTGCTGATCGCGGCCGGCCATCCCCGCGAGGCCGAGGCCGAGGCCCTGGACGCCACCCGCCGTCTGCCGCGCGAGGCCGCCAGTTGGATTGCCCTGGCCGGAGCCCGGCTGCTTGACCAGCGCCCCAATGACGCCGAAGCGCCCAGCGCCCGCGCCCTAGCCCTGGCCCCCAATGACGCCGAGGCGCTCAGCCTGCGCACCGATCTGCTGCTCAGCCTCGGCCGTCTGGCCGAGGCCGAGGCGACGGCCCGCCTTGCCTTGAAGCGGCAACCCACGTCGCTGGCCGCCCTGGTCGCGCTGTCGAAAGCCAAGACCTTCCGCCCCGACGACCCGGACTGGCCGGCCCTGGCGGCCCTGCTGCCCAGCCTGGGCGAGAGGAGCGCCGAAGAGGCGGTAAAGCTGCATTTCGCCAGCGCCAAGGCGCTGGAGGACATGGGCCGCGACGACGAGGCCTTCGCCCATTATCAGGCGGGCAACAGCCTGAAGGGCAGGGGCCTGCCCGATGAACTGCCGGCGCTGAGCGCCATGGTCGACAGCCTGGAACGCTGGACGCCCAAGCTGCGGCCGGTCGGCGAGGGCGATCCTTTGCCGGTGTTCATCGTCGGCATGCCGCGCTCGGGCACCACGCTGGTCGAACAGATCCTTGACCGCCACCGGGCGATCCATGGCGCCGGCGAGATCTTGCTGTTTGGCGAAAGGGTGGTCGCCAACGGCCTGGGCGGCTATAGCGCCGATCCGCAAGGCCTTGATCCCGAGCGGCTAGCGGCTTTGGGGGCGGATTATCGCGACCGCCTGCGCGGCCTCGCCCCCCGGGCCGGGCGCATCATCAACAAGACCCCGGGTAACTGGCTGCATCTGGGGCTGATCGCCGCCGCCCTGCCCGGCGCCAGGATCATCTGGTGCCGGCGCGATCCCGTCGATTGCTGCCTGTCGTGCTTTCGCAATCTGTTCGGCCAGGGCCACGCCTGGACCACCGATCTGGGGCGGGCCGGGCGCTACTATCGCCTTCAAGAGCGGCTGACCGGCCACTGGCAGGCCGTGCTGGGCGATGAGCGCATGACCGCCGTTGATTACGAGGCCCTGGTCGCCGACCCGGAGGCCGAGGCCCGCCGGCTGGTCGCCCACCTTGGCCTGGAGTGGGACGAGGCCTGCCTTGACCATACCCGGGGCGGGCGGGCGGTCACCACCTTGTCCCAGGTCCAGGTCCGCCAGCCGATCACCGACGCCTCCGTCGGTCGCGGCCGGCGGTTCCAGACCCACCTCGGGCCGCTTCTCACCGCCCTGGACGGGCGCTGAGAACCCCTCAGCGCGTGGCTTCGATGTGGAAGGCGATGGTCACCTTGCGCCCGACGGCGCCGTCGCCGGCCCATTCGCCGGTGCCGACGCTGAAATCGGTGCGGTCGACGGTCACTTGGCCCTCGGCCACCGCCTTGGCGCCGTCGATGGTCACGGTGAAGGGAACCTCCACCGCCTTGGTGATGCCGCGAATGGTCAGATCAGCCTTGCCGACATAGCCCTTGCCCTCGGCGGCCGGGGTGATGGCGGTGGTGACGAAGCCAGCGGTGGGATGGGCCGCCACATCGAACCACGCCGGCTTGCCGATCTCGCCATCGCGATCGGGGCTGCCGGTCACCGCCGAGGCCATGTCGATGGTGACGGCCACGGCGCTGCCCGCCAGATCATCGGGCGAGAAGGTGATCTGCGGGGTGAAGGCCTGGAAGCGGCCGTCAAAGGCCGCCCCCATCTGGGTACCCTGGAAAGTCAGACGGCTGGCCGCCGCATCGGCGGTCCAAGGATCGGCGGCGAAGCCGGGCTTGGGCAGGGCGCCGAGGGAGGCGAAAAGCGCCAGGGCGAACAGCCGGGAAACGGAACGGGGGATCATTCTGGCAAGTCCTTATCGGGAAGGGCGGCGGGCGAGGGGAAGCATGCGCCGCAGCGTATCGTCGCGGTCGATCAGGTGATGTTTCACCGCCCCGGCGGCGTGAAGAACGATCAGCCCAACCACCCCCCAGGCCAGGGCGCCATGAAGCGTGGCGGCGGCTTCGCGCAGGGCCTGATCGGGAGCGACAAGATTGGGCAGGGTGAACAGCCCAAAGACGCTGACCGGGAAATTGGCCGCCGAACTGGCGATCCAACCGGTCAGCGGCATGGCCAGCAGGCCGGCATAAAGGCCGACATGGGCGGCCTTGGCCATCACCCGTTCCCAGGGCGCATGCTCGGCATGGCCGCTTGGACCGCGTTGCGCCAAGCGCCAGCCCAGGCGGGCCAGGGTCACCATCAGCACCAGGGCGCCGATCGATTTATGCAGGGCGTAAAGCTCGAGCTTTTGGGCACCCAAAGGCAGGTCGGCCATGACCCAGCCCAGGCCGATCAATGCGATAACCGCAAGGGCGGTAAGCCAATGGGCGATCCGGCTGACCGCGCCGTAGCGCGCGGCCTCGTCGCCGAAGGGAAGGGCCATGACCGATCCTCCTAAAAGAACGAAACCTTAGGACCGCTGGCCTTCCAACTGGATCTCGATCACCACGTCCTCGCCGATGTTGGGCGAATAGGTGGTGATGCCGAAATCGCTGCGCTTGAGGGTGGTCGTCGCGCCAAAGCCGGCGGATTGGGCGTTGGACACCGGATTGGCGCCGATTTTGTTGAGGACGACATCAAGGGTGACGGGCTTGGTCACGCCATGCAGGGTCAGATCGCCAACGACCTTGGCGGTCTTGTCGCCGGTCAGGGTCACGGCGGTGCTTTTGAAGGTGGCGGTGGGGAATTTGGCGACATCGAAGAAATCGGCCGACTTCAGGTGCTCGTCGAGCTTGGCGACATCGGTCGACACCCCGGCCAAATCGATGGTGAAAGCGACCTTGCTGTCAGCGGGCTTGGCCTCGTCAAGAACGACGCTGCCCTCGAAGGTTTTGAACTTGCCGACGAAGGTGGAGAAGCCGAAATGGCTGACCTTGAACAGCACATGGGTGTGGGCGGGATCGACCTTATAGGTCTCGGGCGCCGCCAGGGCCGGGTGGATGGCGAACAGCCCAAGGCCGGCGGCCAGGGCGAGCGGGGCGAAGGCGCGGGTCGCGCGGGAACGGATCGCAGTCATTGAACGGATCTCCAGTCTTGGGTTCCTGCACGGCTTAAGGCCCCTTCAGGCCGCCGTACCCCAACAAGGTGGGGGTTGCGGAGCGCCGGGGGAACCGGGAAACGGAGAACATCACTGTTCATGATTCATGAACAATCACCCGCCCCGCCCAAAAAACGCCCAAAAAAGAAGCCGCGCCGCCTCCCTTGCCGAAAAGACCACGGCGCCCCCATATCACGCCACACCCGGGTCCGGGCCCCTCTGGCGGTGACGGCGGTCACCGCGATGTCGGACCTTTCCGCCGTCTTCGCGCTGACGCGGCGCCTCGAAGACCCCGGAGGTTCCCCGTGGAACTCCTCGATTTTTTATTCATCCCGGTGATGGGGAAACCCGCCTGGGCATGGCTGGCCTTTATCGCCGTCGTTCTTGTCCTGCTGATTCTCGACCTCGGCGTTCTCAACCGCAAATCCCACGACATTTCGATCGCCCAAAGCCTGCGGCTGTCGGTTTTCTATATCGCCGTCGCCCTGGCCTATGGCGGCTGGGTTTGGTGGTATCTGGGTGAAACCGCTGGGATGGACTATCTGACGGGCTATGTCGTCGAAAAAAGCCTGTCGCTAGACAACATCTTCGTCATTTCGCTGGTTTTCAGCTATTTCGCCATTCCCCGCGCCTATCAGCACCGGGTTCTGTTCTGGGGTATCCTGGGCGTCATCGTGCTGCGTGGCATCATGATTGGCCTGGGTGCCGCCCTGATCTCGGAATTCCACTGGATCCTTTATCTGTTCGGCGCCTTCCTGATCCTGACCGGCGTCAAGATGATGGTCTCGCGCAACGAGGATGACGCGGCGTCGCTGGCCGACAACAAGCTGATCGGCTTCCTGCGCCGCCATCTGCGGGTGACCGAGGAACTGGACGGCGAGCGCTTCTGGGTGCGTCGCCCCCATCCCGAAACCGGAAAGAGCGTCGCCTGGGCGACGCCGCTGTTCCTGGCCCTGGTGGTGGTCGAAGCCACCGACGTGCTGTTCGCCGTGGACAGCGTGCCGGCGGTGTTCGCCATCACCACCGATCCCTTCATCGTCTACACCAGCAACATCTTTGCCATCCTCGGCCTGCGCGCCCTCTATTTTGCTCTGGCGGCGATGGTCCATCGCTTCGTATACCTGCACTACGCCTTGGCGGCGGTGCTGATCTTCATCGGATCGAAGATCTTCTATGCCGAGTTCATCGGCAAAATGCCGGCTTCGGTCTCGCTGGGCGTAACCTTCGCCCTGCTGGCTTTGGGCGTCATCGTGTCGCTGCTGCGGCCGGCGGACAAAACACCAGACAGCCGTTCCTAGACGGAGCGGCGCCATCATCAAGCGCCCCGCCCTCCGGGGCGGGGTAGCGGAGTAAAGACGCGTGGCGAAAAAAGAGCTGCTCGACGAGCCGCTGGTTACGCCCTGGCATGTGGTAGCCTCGCTGCGCATCCACGATATCTTGTTCCTGCTGGCGCTGGCCTTTCTATCGCTGGTGGGGGCCCTGGCCCTGTTCTCGGCCGCCGGCGGGCGGGCCGATCCCTGGGCGGACAGCCATCTGATCCGCTTCGGCATCGGTCTCGTCGCCGCCCTGGCCTTGGCCTGCGTCAACGTGCGGCTGATCATGCACGCGGCCTATGCCATTTATGGCTTCTTCCTGCTGGCCCTGGTCGGCGTGGCGGTTTTTGGCCATGTCGGCATGGGGGCCCAGCGCTGGTTGAACCTGGGGGTGGTCGCCGTTCAGCCCTCGGAGTTCATGAAGGTCGGGCTGATCGTGGCTTTGGCGCGCTATTACCACCACCTGCCCAACGACCGCTGCACCACCTTGCTGGCCGCCTTGCCCGCCGCCTTCCTGACCCTGCTGCCGGTGGGGCTAGTGTTCTTGCAGCCCAATCTCGGCACCAGCATCCTGCTTGCCGCCACCGGCGGCATCATCGCCCTGCTCGGCGGTCTGCCGTTATGGACGCTGGTCGTCGCCTTCACCGCCGCCGGTGTCTCGCTGCCGGTGCTGTGGAGCCACATGCACGACTACCAGAAGGCCCGGGTTCTGACCTTCCTCAACCCCGAGCGCGATCCCTTGGGGGCGGGCTATAACATCATTCAATCGAAGATCGCCCTGGGGTCGGGGGGGATCTGGGGCAAGGGCCTGCTCAACGGCTCGCAAAGCCAGCTTGGCTTCCTGCCCGAAAAGCACACGGATTTCATCTTCGTGGTCATCGCCGAGGAACTGGGCATGTTCGGCGGCATGCTGATCCTTGGCGCCTGCTGCGCCATCGTCATTTACGGATACATCGTGGCGGCGCGCACCAAATACGTCTTTGGCCGCCTGTGCGCCGTTGGCGTGGCCTCGTCGTTCTTTCTGTATGTCTTCGTCAATCTGGCGATGGTCATGGGATTGATCCCGGTGGTCGGCATTCCGCTGCCTTTGGTATCCTATGGCGGAACGGTGATGATCGCGGTGATGGTTTCGGCGGGTTTGCTGCTGAATATTTCCATTCGGCCGCGCCTGCGCTGACCATCGCCCGTCCCCCCAGGCGATTTAGCCCCTAATAATTGAGTTCTTGAGAAGAGGCGCGCCCTCCCCTTATACTTCGGCGCACCAGGCCCGCGATCATTGATTGCGGCATTCCATGGGGATGGGATGGGTTCTGGCTGTCAAGAATGATGTACTGGAAACTTAATTTCAGTACCGGGAGGACACTTATGAAACTTTCCGTATTTATGGGACTGATTCTGGGGGGGGTGATGATCGCCGGGGGCGCTCAGGCCGCCGATGAACCGATCGTCATTAAATTCAGCCATGTCGTGGCGCCCGATACCCCCAAGGGCAAGGCCGCCGAGATGTTCAAGAAGCTGGCCGAGGAAGGCACGGCCGGCCGCGTCAAGGTCGAGGTCTATCCCAACTCGCAGCTTTACAAGGACAAAGAGGAACTCGAAGCCCTCCAGCTTGGCGCCGTGCAGATGCTGGCGCCGTCCCTGGCCAAATTCGGGCCGCTGGGCGTCAAGGAATTCGAGGTTTTCGACCTGCCCTACATCTTCCCGACCAAGGACGTGCTGCGCGCCGTCACCGACGGGCCGATCGGCGCCTCGCTGCTCAAGAAGCTGGAAGGCCGCGGCATCAAAGGCTTGGCCTATTGGGATAACGGCTTCAAGATTTTCAGCGCCAACAAGCCGCTGCTCAAGCCCGACGACCTCAAGGGCGTGAAGATGCGCATCCAGTCATCGAAGGTGCTCGATGCCGAAATGCGCGCGCTGGGCGCCCTGCCGCAGGTGATGGCCTTCTCGGAAGTCTATCAGGCCCTGCAGACCGGCGTTGTCGACGGCACCGAAAACCCGCCGTCGAACATGTATACCCAGAAGATGCACGAAGTGCAGAAGCATGCCACGCTGACCAATCACGGCTATCTGGGCTATGCGGTCATCGTGAACAAGAAGTTCTGGGAAGGCCTGCCCGCCGATATCCGCGCACCGCTGGAAACGGCGATGGCGGACTCCACCAAGTTCGCCAATGCCATCGCCCAGCAGGAAAACGACGATTCGCTCGCGGCGATGAAGGCTTCGGGCAAGACCGAATTCCACATGCCCTCCGAGGATGAACTGAAGGCCTGGCAAGACGCCCTGCTGCCCGTTCACAAGGAGATGGAAGGCCGCGTCGGCAAGGATCTGATCGAGTCGATTTACGCCGTTTCCAAGCAGTAGGTCGGTTTTCCCCAACCCGATCCGGTAATCCTTCCCGGGACGCGATTCCTCATCGTCGCTTCCCGGGGCCTTGCCCGCAGGGCCGGCGCGTGGTTTCGCGACCGGCCCGTTCGTCGGTGGAGCCCGCCCGTGAAAGTCCTCGACCACCTCGAGGAGGCGCTCATCGCCTTCCTCATGGCCGCCGCGACGTTGATCATCTTCGTCGCCGTGGTCCATCGCTACGCCTCCGGCGTGGCTTTCCTTTACCCCTACGTCGGCCATCTGCATTTCGCCTGGGCCCAGGAACTCTGCATCATCTTGTTCGTCTGGATGGCGAAATTCGGCGCGGCCTATGGCGTGCGCACCGGCATCCACGTTGGCGTCGACGTCGTCATCAACCGCCTGAAACCCCGGGCGCGCGGCGTGTTCATCGTTTTCGGCCTGTTGGCCGGGGCGGCGTTCACCGGCTGCGTCGCCGTGCTGGGCGGCTCGTTCGTTTGGGATAACGGCGCCCATTACGCCTTCGTCACCGCCCTGGGGCTGGAGATCGGCGACCTTTACGAAGGGCCGATCACCGCCGACCTCGAGTGGCCGACCTGGATCGTCTACAGCGCCATTCCGCTGGGATCGTCCTTGATGTGCTTTCGCTTCCTGCAGGTCTGCGTCGGCTTCCTGCGCACGGGCGAGTTGCCCCACCACGACCATGGCCATGTGGAGGGCCTGGACGAGGACAAGACCGATGCCCAGCGCGCCGCCCAGGACATCAACTGGTTCACCATGAACGACGGCCTCCATCCCAAGGACATCGCCCACGACGACGACACCGGGGACAAGCCAGATGATGGCACCGGAACCGGCAAGGGAGACGGCCGATGAGCGCCCTCATCATCTTCACCCTGCTGCTCTGCCTGATGCTGACGGGCATGCCGATCTCGATCTCGCTCGGCCTGACGGTTCTGACCTTCCTGTTCACCATGACCACGGTGCCGATCGAATCGGTGGCCTTGAAGCTGTTCACCGGCATCGAGAAGTTCGAGATCATGGCGATCCCGTTCTTCATTCTGGCGGGCAACTTCCTGACCCACGGCGGGGTCGCCAAGCGCATGATCAATTTCGCCACGGCGATGGTCGGCCATTGGTATGGCGGCCTGGGGCTGGGCGGCGTGGTCGCCTGCGCGCTGTTCGCCGCCATTTCGGGCTCGTCGCCGGCCACCGTCGTCGCCATCGGCTCGATCTTGCTGCCGGCGATGGTCAAGCAGGGCTTTCCCCGGCGCTTCGGCGCCGGCGTCATCACCACCTCGGGCGCGCTTGGCATCCTGATCCCGCCGTCGCTGGTCATGGTGATGTACGCGGTGGCGACCAACACCTCGGTCGGCGCCCTGTTCATGGCCGGCGTCGTCCCCGGGCTGGTGCTGGCCACCTTGCTGGGCGTCACCACCTCGGTCATCGCCCGCAAGAACAACTATCCGCGCCTGCCCAAGGCGAGTTGGGCGACCCGGGCCAAGGCCTTCCGCGAGGCGATCTGGGGCCTGATGCTGGTCGTCATCGTCATCGGCGGCATCTATTCCGGGATCTTCACCCCGACCGAAGCCGCGGCGATGAGCGCCGTCTACGCCTTTCTGATCGCCGTCTTCGTCTATAAGGACATGCCGCTGCGCGGCGTGGTGAAGATCTTGCTGTCCTCGGCCTCGATGTCGGCGATGCTGCTCTACATCATCACCAACGCGGTGCTGTTCAGCTTCGTTCTGGCCAATGAGAACATTCCCCAGGCCATCGCCGACTGGATCGTCGGCAAGGAACTGGGCATCGTCGCCTTCTTGCTGGTGGTCAACGTCCTGCTGCTGGCGGCGGGCAATTTCATGGAGCCGTCATCGATCGTTCTGATCATGGCGCCTATTCTTTTCCCGGTGGCGATGAAGCTGGGCATCGATCCGGTGCATTTCGGCATCCTGATCATCGTCAACATGGAGGTCGGCATGTGCCATCCGCCGGTCGGGCTGAACCTCTATGTCGCCTCGGGCATTACCAAGATGGGAATATCCGAGCTGACGGTGGCGGTGATGCCCTGGCTGCTGACCATGCTGGGCTTCCTGATCGTCGTCACCTATTGGCCGGGCCTGTCGCTGTGGCTGCCCCGGGCCCTGGGCATGATGTAGGGCCGTCGCGCCAAGAACCGCCACCATCAGGGGGACACGGGCGAAGGCCGGTGTCCCCTTTTTTCCGCCCGCCCCATCGGCCCACCGTCCTGATCGTCGTCTCCCTCCCCCGTTCAAGGAGCACGCCCATGATCACCCTGCACCACCTCAACAACTCGCGGTCCCAACGCGTCCTCTGGCTGCTGGAGGAACTGGAGATCCCCTATGGGCTGGAACGCTACCAGCGTGATCCCAAAACGATGCTGGCGCCCGAGGCCCTGCGCGCCATTCATCCTTTGGGCAAAGCGCCGATCATCACCGACGAGGGCCATACGGTGGCCGAGACCGGCGCCATCGTGGAGTATATCCTGTCGCGCCATGGCGGCGGCCGGATGATCCCGCCGGCCGGTTCGGATGACCATCTGGCTTATACTTATTGGCTGCATTTCGCCGAAGGGTCGGCCATGCCGCCGCTGGTGATGGATATCGTCCTTCAGGAAATGCCCAAGCGGATCACCCCGCTGATCCGTCCGCTGGCCAAGCTGATCGGCCAGGGCATGCGCAAGGGCTATCTGAAGCCGATGATCGACAGCCACCTTGATCTGATGGAAACCACCCTGACCGGCGGTGGCTGGTTCGCCGGCGCGGCGCTGACGGCGGCCGATGTGATGATGAGCTTTCCCGTGGAAGCCGCGGCGGCGCGCGTCGGCCTGGGATCGCGCCGCGCCCTGGCGGCCTGGCTGGCCAAGATTCACGCCCGCCCGGCCTTCACCCGCGCCCTGGAGAAAGGCGGGCCCTACGCCTATGCCTGAGAACAGGCCGCGTCGCCGGGCCCGATCAACCGAGGGTCGGAGATCGGGCCTTATGCGCCGGGCCCTTGCGGCGCGATCCTTGACAGAAAACCCTATAGCCCCTAACCCTTAACCCATCCGCCCCGCCGGTTGGCTCCGCCCCGGACCCAGGCCGCGCCGGAGCCCGCCCCAGAGAAAGGATCAGGCCCCATGATCCCGGACACCCTGCACGGCGCCCTGTTGCTGAGTCTGATCGACTTCGTCCTCAGCATCGCCATCATTTCCGCCATCGGCATTCTTCTGGCCCTGTTCCCGCTGCTCAACAAGCTGGGCGCGGCCGACGAGGCGAAGATGCGCGAGGGTGGCCACTAGATCAAACCGCGTTGAACGATCCCCCTGTAACCCAGGGATTGTGATCGAGAGTCAATAGATTGGAGCGGCAGAAAACCGCTCTCGCCTTCTCCACGCGCCGCTTGTGCCGGCCGCTTTCCCCAAGCGGCCATCCCCCGCCGCCCGACCTCCGTCGGGATCGCCTTCGCCCCCAGCCCGAGGGACCCCCACCGTGCTCGACCAACTGATCGCCTTCGCCCAGGCGCTGGAATCCCAGACGGGCCTCTCGCATTTCTGGTGGGGCAACGCGGTGATGATCGCCATCGGCGCGACGATGATCTATCTGGCGGTGTCGAAGAAATACGAGCCGCTGTTGCTGGTCGGCATCGGTTTTTCGTGCATCATCGCCAATGTGCCGGGCTCGGATCTGATCTTGCCGGGCGGCTTGTTCAACTACGCCTATCAGGGGGTGGCGCTGCTGATCATCCCGCCGCTGATCTTCTTTGGCGTCGGCGCCATGACCGATTTCGGCCCGATGATCGCCAACCCCAAGCTGGTGATCCTGGGGGCGGCGGCCCATCTGGGGATCTTCGTCGCCCTGATCCTGGCCAAGCTGCTGGGCTTCACCCTGGCCGAGGCCGGGGCGATCGGCATCATCGGCGGGGCCGACGGACCGATGGCGATCTTCGTGACGATGAAACTGGCCCCCCATCTGCTGCCGCAGGTGTCGGTGGCGGCCTATTCCTATATGGCGCTGATGCCGCTGATCCAGCCGCCGGTGATGCGCCTGCTGACCACGCGCAAGGAACGGCTGATCACCATGCGCCAGTCGCGGCCGGTCAGCCGCCTGGAAAAGATCGCCTTTCCCATCGTCATCGGTATCGTCGTCAATCTGTTCCTGCCGCCGGTGGCGCCGCTGATCACCATGCTGATGCTGGGCAATCTGTTCCGCGAGGTGCTGGTGGTCGACCGACTGGTCAAGACGGCGGCCAATGATCTGATGAACGTCATCATCATCATCCTGACCGTCGCCATCGGCTCGACGATGAACGCCGACAGCTTCCTGACCATTCAGACGGTGCAGATCGTCGTGCTCGGACTGGTCGCCTTCATCTTCGGCACCGCCTCGGGGGTGATCGGGGCGAAGATCATGAACCTGTTCCTCAAGGAAAAGATCAATCCGCTGCTCGGGTCGGCGGGCATCGCCTCGGTGCCGATCGCCGCCCGCGTCTCCCATATCGTCGCCCTGCGCGAGAACCCGACCAACTATCTGATCTATCACGCCATGGGTCCCAATCTGGCCGGCGTCTTCGGCACCGCCATCTCGGGCGGCATCATGCTGGCGCTGATCGGGGTCAAATAAGCGATCCCGATCGGCCGGGCTTTCCCTTATAGTCCGCCGATCGGCTTTTCCGGCCGCCGCTCCAAGGCCCGCCACCAAGGATCGTTCGCGTGACCCATCGGCTTCTTCTCGCCCCCCTGACCGCCCTGGCCGCCCTGGCTTGGCTGGCCTCGGCTTTGGGCGTGACGCCGAGCGGCCCGCCCGGTCCAAGCGAAAGCGGCTTCGCCCGCGATACGATCGACGCGGCGGCGCTGTGCCGGTCGATGCTGGTCAAGGCCTTGCCCGGCGATCGCCGCGACGAGTCGAGCGACCACCCGGGGCAGGGGGCCCTGGCCCCCCCGTCCTTCCCGACACCACCCCGGCCGGTGTTTTCCCTGGCCGTCCCGCAGCCCATGGCCCAAGACGCCGTGGCGGCGGAGGCTCTGGCGCCGCTACCGCCGGCGACCGGCCCCCCCGGCCGGACCGCCTGATCCCCAAATCCGCCCTCCCGGCCTTTCGCGTCGCCCGAGGTCTGTTTCCACCCCGCCCGCCCGTCGCCCCGCACCCCCTGCGACCCGACGCGGCGGATGGAGATCACGAATGCTGTATTTTTCCAAAGCCAAGACGATCGCGATCATCGCGGTCTGTCTGATCGGCCTTCTGCTTGCCCTGCCCAACGCCTTCAAGCACGGCTCGCTGCCCGACTGGTTGCCGCAGAACCGCATCACCCTGGGCCTCGACCTCCAGGGCGGCTCGCATCTGCTGCTTGCCGTCGATATGCCGGCGGTCATCCACGACCGACTGGAAACCATGCTTGAAAGCGTGCGCACCAATCTGCGCAAGGACTCGCTGCGCTATACCGGTCTGGCGGTGCGCGACCGCTCGGTGGTTTTCACCCTGGCCTCGGCTGACGACATCGAAACCGCGCGCGGCGCCCTGGCGCCGCTGGTCCAGCCCGACGAGCCGGGCAAGCCGGCCGATTACGGCCTGACCTTCGATGGCCTGACCGGGCGCATCGCCCTGGCCGATTCGGGCGTTCAGGCCTGGGCCGACAAGGCCGCCCAACAGTCGATCGAAATCGTCCGCCGCCGCATCGACGAGACCGGCGTCAACGAGCCGATGATCGCCCGCCAGGGCGCCGACCGCATCCTGGTCCAGCTTCCCGGCGTTTCCGATCCCGGCCGCATCAAGCGCCTGCTCGGCCAGACCGCCAAGATGACCTTCCATATGGTCGGCGACCGGGCCTTGGGCGATGGCAGCGTTCCCGCCGGCTACCGGCTGCTGCCCTCGGCCGATCCCGCCCGTCCGGGCGAAAAGATCCTGGTGTCGCGCAAGGTCGAGGTCGACGGCAGTCATCTGACCGACGCCAAGCCCAGCTTCGACCAGCAGAACGGCCAGTGGGTGGTCAGCTTCTCCTTCGACGGCCAGGGCGCCCGCCGCTTCGCCGATGTCACCAAGATGGCCGTCGGCAAGCCCTTCGCCATCGTGCTTGACGACAAGGTGGTCAGCGCCCCGGTCATCCGCGAGCCGATCACCGGCGGACGCGGGCAGATTTCGGGCAGCTTCACCGCCGCCAGCGCCAATGATCTGGCGGTGCTGCTGCGCGCCGGCGCCCTGCCGGCCCCCCTGACCGTGGTCGAGGAACGCACCGTCGGCCCCGATCTCGGCGCCGATTCGATCCGCGCCGGCATGATCGCCATCAGCGTCGGCTTCGTGCTGGTGGTCGCCTATATGGGCATCTTCTACGGCCTGTTCGGCTGGTTCGCCAATGTCGCCCTGGTCTTCAATCTGGCGATCACCCTTGGCGCCTTGTCGTTGATGCAGGCCACCTTGACCCTGCCCGGCATCGCCGGCCTGCTGCTGTCGCTGGGCATGGCGGTCGATGCCAATATCCTGATCAACGAGCGCATCCGCGAAGAGGCCAAAAAGGGGCGGGGCGTCGCCGCGTCGATGGAAACCGGCTTCAAGCGCGCCTTCGCCACCATCTTCGATTCCAACATCACCACCCTGATCAAGATGGCGATCTTGTTCTCGATCGGCGTCGGCACCATCCGCGGCTTCGCCGTGACCATCTCGCTGGGCATCATCGTCAGCATGTTCACCGCGATCACCGTCACCCGCTTGCTGATGGTGATCTGGTTCCGCCGCACCAAGCCCAAGAGCCTGCCGATGGCCAACCATTTCCGGCTGGTTCCCGATCACACCAAGATCGCCTTCATGCGCGGCCGCCTGCTTGGGCTGGGCGGATCGGTGGTGCTGTCGGTCGCCTCGGTGGTGCTGTTCTTCCACCCCGGCCTGAATTACGGCGTCGATTTCGCCGGCGGCACGGTGATGGAGGTGCGCTCGCAGAACGCCGTCGATTTCCCGGCCTTGCGCACCGATCTTCAGTCGCTGCCGATCGGCCCGGTCCAGCTTCAGGCTTTTGGCTCGCCCAATGACGTGCTGATCCGCCTGGAACGCCAGGAAGGCGGCGACGCCGCCCAGGCCGAGGTGGTCAAGCAGGTCCAGGGCATGCTGGAGCGCGACTATGCCGGCAGCGAGATCCGCCGGGTCGACAGCGTCGGCGCCTCGGTCTCGGCCGAGTTGTTCCAAGACGGCATGATGGCCCTTGGTTTGGCCGCCATCGCCATGCTGATCTATATCTGGTTCCGCTTCGAATGGCAGTTCGGCGTCGGCGCCGTGGTCACCATGCTGCTCGACGTGACCAAGACGGTGGGCTTCTTCGCCATCACCGGCATGCAGTTCAACCTAACGGCCATCGCCGCCATCCTGACCATCATGGGCTATTCGATCAACGACAAGGTCGTGGTCTATGACCGGGTGCGCGAGAACCTGCGGCTGTACCGCACCATGCCCCTGCGGCAGTTGATCGACAAATCGATCAATGAAACCCTGGGACGGACGGTGGGCACCTCGCTTGCCACCTTCCTCGCCATCATCCCGCTGGCCGTCTTCGGCGGCGAGGCCCTGCGCGAATTCGCCCTGGTGCTGCTGTTTGGCGTGGTGCTGGCGACCAGTTCGTCGGTGTTCATCGCCGCGCCGCTGCTTCTGCTGCTGGGCGAGCACCGGCTGCGTCCGGGGCTGTCGGCCAAGGCGCTGGCCAAGACCGAGGGCGAGACCGAGACCGATGACACCGGCGAGGCGCCGACCCCGGCGCGGTGACCCCCGCCTTCCTTGAACAGAAAACGGCCGGTGGGGCATCCCGCCGGCCGTTTTCTTGTGGGGGACCCTTACAAGCGCGGCAGCAGGGCCTCGGCGATCATGCCGCGCGCCGTTTCGCGTTCGGCCATCACCACCCGCGACGCACCGCGTGCTTTCAGGTGTTCGACCTCGGCGTCGGAATGGGCGCGGGCGATGATCTGCAGATCGGGGTTCGACTTGCGCGCCTGTTCAACCACCTGGCCAGCCTCGAAGGCGTTGGGAATGGCCACGAACAGCCAGCGCGCCTCGATGGTGTCGGCCAGGGCCAGGGTCTCGGGGTCGGCGGCATTGCCCAGGTGGCACGAGACGCCCTTGCCGCGCAGCGCCTCGATCACGCTTTCGGATTCCTCGATGACCACCCGCCTGACCTCGCGTTCGGCCAGCATCTCGCCGATCAGCGCCCCGACCCGTCCGGAACCGACGACCACCGCATGACCGCTGGCCGGAGCCACCGGCGCCGGCTTGGCCACCGCGATCGCCGCCTCGTCCTCGTCGTCCGCCGCCCCGGAGGAGGGAGCGGGTTCGGGCGGGTCAGCCGCCGCCGAAGCGGAAGCGGAAGCGTCATGCAAGAAATAGCGGTCGAGCAACATGAACAAAAACGGATTGAGCAGGATCGATACGATCGCCGCCGCCAGGATCAGATCCTGACCCTGCTGGGGCATTAAGCCGAGCGACACGCCAAGCGGGGCGAGGATGAACGAGAATTCGCCGATCTGGGCAAGGCTGGCGGCGATGGTCAAAGCCGTGGCCTTGCTGTGGCCGAACATCAGCACCAGACCGAAGGCCGCGACCGATTTGCCAAAAACGATGACCAGCAAGGTGGCGACGAACAGCAGCGGGCTTTCGATCACCGAGGATGGATTGAACAGCATGCCGACCGACACGAAGAACAGCACGGCGAAGGCATCGCGCAGGGGCAGGGTGTCCTGGGCGGCCTGACCGCTCAGTTCGGATTCATTCATGACCATGCCGGCGAAGAAGGCTCCCAGGGCGAAGGACACCCCAAACAACGTGGCCGAGCCGAAGGCGACGCCAAGGGCGATCACCAACACCGCCAACCGGAACAACTCGCGCGAGCCGGTCGAGGCCATGCGGTGGAGCAGCCAGGGAATGACCCGCCGACCAACCACCAGCATCAGCACGATGAAGGCCGCCACCTTGGCCAGAGTGACGCCTAAGGATATCCCGACATCGACCAGCGATAGGCTGGGCGTGCCGTTCGCGGTGCCCACCCCCAAGGCTCCGGCGACGGCGGGCAGCAACACCAGCGCCATCACCATCGCCAGATCCTCGACGATCAGCCAGCCGACGGCGATGCGCCCGCGCAGGGTATCGATCAGCCGGCGATCTTGCATGGCGCGCAGCAAAACCACCGTGCTCGCCACCGAAAGCGCTAGGCCGAACACGATACCGCCGCCCAGACCCCAACCGGCGAAATGGGCGATGCCTATGCCGAGAACGGTCGCGAAAGCGATCTGAACAATGGCGCCGGGAACGGCGATCGCCCGCACCGACAGCAGATCCTTGAGGGAAAAGTGTAAGCCGACGCCAAACATCAACAAGATCACGCCGATCTCGGAGAGTTCCGAAGCCAGATTTTGATCGGCGACATAACCTGGGGTTGCTGGCCCAATAACGATACCGGCTAAAAGATAGCCGACCAGCGGCGAGACTTTAAGACGATGGGCGATGGCACCGAAAATGAAGGCGATGCCGAGACCGGCGACGAGAATGGTAATCAGGGGAGTCGCGTGGATCATGCGCGGTCCTGGCAAAACACGGATTGGGAGGAAAGGCGGCGGGACCCCTGACATGGGGCGAAGGCCCAAGGAGCTCAACGTATTTGACCGTATGAGCGGAATTTTCCCAAGACCTTTAGGCGGTATCGGAGGAGCTTCTTGACAGAGGGGCCCTCTCGGCCCTTGAGTCCGACTCGAAACAGATCCTCTCAACCTGAAAGAGATAGCTTGTGAAGCCGCTCGAACTGCTCATCGAACGCATAATCCTCGCCAGCCGCTGGATGCTGGTGATCTTCTATCTTGGCCTGGGAGCGGCCCTAGCCGTCTATGCGGTGTCGTTTCTCTATAAGTTCGCCAAGATCGCTGGCGATGTCTTCGTGCTGGGCGAAGCCGAGATGATCCTGGCGATGCTCAGCCTGATCGACGCCGCCCTGGTCGCCAGCCTGATCGTCATGGTGATGATCTCAAGCTACGAGAATTTCGTTGGCCGCTTCGATGACCATCAGGTCGAAGTGTCGTGGCTGGGTAAGCTTGACGCCGGCAGCCTGAAGATCAAGGTGGCGTCGTCGATCGTCGCCATCTCCTCGATCCACCTGCTGCAGATCTTCCTCAACGCCAGTCAATACGACAACGGCAAGATCATGTGGTTCACCCTCATGCATCTCACCTTCGTCGTCTCGGCCCTGATGCTCGGCTTCCTCGAGAAGATCTTGCACAAGGAAAAAATCTAGGACGACTCGCGAGTGCGCCGGACCAGCACGCGACGACGAGTCGCCCTCCTATCGGGATATTAGGCCACGATCGAGGCCACCCGGGCGCCAAGGGCGGCGACGGCATCGGCCGGCGCCAAGCGCACCTGAAGGCCGCGCTGGCCGCCGTTCATATAGACCCGCTCCTCGGCCAGGGCGCTTTCCTCGACCACCGTCGGCACGGTGCGCTTCTGGCCAAAGGGGCTGATGCCGCCCACATGAAAGCCGGTCAGCCGTTCGGCGTCGGCGGGCTTCATCATATGGGCCGCCTTGCCGCCGAACACGGCGGCCAGCTTTTTCATGCTGACCTCGCGGTCGGAGGGCACGACGGCGCAGACCGCCTTGCCGTCGACCTCGGCCATCAGGGTTTTCAGCACCCGGCGGGGGTGTTCGCCGATGGCCTGGGCGGCCTGAAGCCCGATGCTCGGCGCATCGGGATCGTACTCATAGCTCACCACCTCGTGAACGACATGGGCGCGATCAAGCGCCTGGGTGGCGCGGGTGGTCTTGGACATGGGACGGCTCGCTTGACAGTCTGGCGTGAGGCCGAGTCTAGCGCCGCGACGGCGGACGGCAAAGTCCTTCCCCGCTCCATCTGCCCTCAAGACCCGATGATCGCCCCGCCATTGGGGTGGATCACCTGACCGCTGATATAGGAGGCGTCGTCGCTGGCCAGGAACACATAGGCCGGGGCGACCTCATTGGGCTGGCCGGCGCGGCCCATTGGCACCGAGGCGCCATGACTGGCGACGTGATCGGGGCTGAAGCTGGCCGGGATCAGCGGGGTCCAGATCGGCCCGGGGGCCACCGCGTTGACCCGGATGCCGCGATCGAGCAACGATTGCGACAGGCTGCGGGTGAGGGCGACGATCGCCCCCTTGGTGGCGCTGTAGTCGATCAGCGTGCGGTGGCCCTGATAGGCGGTGATCGAGGTGGTATTGATGATCGACCCGCCCTTGGGCAGGTGGGGAAGGGCGGCCTTGGCCAGATAGATGTAGCCGAAGACATTGGTGCGGAAGGTCTTTTCCAGTTGTCCGGCCGTCAGGTCGCTCAGGTCCTCGACCTCGTGTTGTTCGGCGGCGTTGTTGACCAGGATATCGAGAGCGCCGAAATTGCCGATCACTTGGGCGACCGCGTCGATGCAGATCGCCTCGTCGCCGACATCGCCCGGCATCACCAGACATTCGCGTCCCTCGGCCATCACCAAGCGCTCGGTTTCCCGGGCGTCGTCGTGTTCGTCGAGATAGAGCAGGGCGATCTTGGCGCCTTCGCGGGCGAAGGCGAGGGCGACGGCGCGGCCGATGCCGCTGTCGCCGCCCGAAATCAAGGCGACCTTGCCGGCCAGCCGGTCCGAACCGGGGTGGCGGGGCTGGCAGTCGGGTTGGGGCGTCATCTCCAGTTCATGACCGGGCTGGCTGTCTTGGTCCTGGGGCGGTTGTAGCACGTCATCGCTCATCGCGACCTCCAACGAAACGGGGGAAGGGGGGAGGGGCCGGTTTGGCGCCCGTCCCCCCTTGCAAACCCGGACCGCGCGGCGGGGTTCCCCGGCCGGTCCAACTGTGTCACCCTTGCCCCGACGTTTCCCGTAAGGGTCCGCGCGCCCAGTGGTCCCTTGTCCGATGAGCCCCGATGGTATGAGCCGTTCCCCCGACTCGCCCGATCCTCCCCATCATCTGTCGCCGATCCTGGTTCTTCTGGCGACCGTGGTCTTGGGCTTGGCCATCGCCGCCGCCCTGATCGGCGTTCAGCGCCATGGCGAGGCGAGGGCGCTGATCCTGGGCGCGGCGCGCACCCGGCTGGAAGGGGTGGACTCGGCGGTCGGCAAACGGGTTCAGGCGATGCTGGACGAGGCCCGCGGCGGGGCGTTGATGCTGACCAGCCTGCCAGCGCTGCGCCAGGAACCGCGCGGGGAAACCCATCCGGCCTTGCCGGCCCTGCATCGGCTGCTGGACGGCTCGCGCGAGTTGCAACGCGCCTTCGCCCTGTTTCCCAACGGCACCACCTTGCGGCTGATCCGCCTTGATCCCCGCCAACCCGCCGAAAGCAAGGCCCTGGGCGCCCCGGCGGAGGCGCATTGGGGGATCCATATCCGCATGCGCGACCGCGACAATCGCTTCTGGACCCTGTGGCGCTTCGAGGATGGGGAGGGGGCCATCATCGATGCCCGGCTGGAAGAGGGCGACGATCCGGCGACGAAGGACGATCCGGCCTGGATCGACTCGCTGCGGGCGACAAAGGGGATGGGGCCGCCGATCGTTCGCCGCTCGCCCCCCGACGACCTGCCGACCCTGACCGTGGCCGGCAGGATCAGGGGGGCGCCGCGCGCCGTCGCCGGGGTCGAGATCGCCATGCCCCGGCTGACCCGGCTGCTGGGCGCCCTGGCCCCCTCCCCTTCCGCCCGGTTGATGCTGGTCGCCAACGACGGTACCCCGCTCGCCAGCCATGCCGGCGGCGGGACGGCGCCCCCCCCAGAAGACGACGCCGTCCTCGGCGCGCTTGCCGCCCAGCTCGCCGCCAGCCAGGAGGCGCGATCCTTCGATCTGGACGTCGAGGGTCAGGAGTGGCTTGTCCGGCTATCGGCGCCGCTCGGCGCCACGGCGGGAATGCCCGGAACCCGCATCGCCATCGCCGTTCCGGCCGCCGAGGCGGTGGCGTCGCTGGTTTCGGCGACCCAGCGCGGCCTATGGCTGGCCGCGCCCTTCTTGGCCCTCGCCCTTTTGATCGGCCTGATCGCCGTCGCCTTGCGCCACCGGCAAAAGGCCAAGCTGGCGTCCCAATCGGCTGCCATACCCGCCGCCGAACCGGAAGCCGAGCCCCCGCCCCCTCACAGCTGACGCACGCCGCCGACGAAGCGGTCGATTTCGCCGCCAAGCTCGCCACTGACCGTTGTCAGGTCTCCCGAGGCGCGCAGCACATCGGCGGCGGCGCTATCGGTGGCCTTGGCGGTGCGGCTGACACCATCGACATTGGTCGTCACCTCGTCGGTATTGGTCGAGACCCTTTGAACGGTGCGGGCGATTTCGGCGGTGGCGGCGCTTTGCTCCTCGACCGCCGAGGCCACCGACATGACGATGCCGTTGATTTCGCCGATGGTCCCCGAGATTTCCTTGATGGCCTGGATGGTCTCGCGGGTCGCCTCTTGAATCCGGCCGATTTGCGCGCCGATTTCCTCGGTCGCCCGGGCGGTTTGATTGGCCAGGGTCTTGACCTCGCCGGCGACCACGGCGAAGCCCTTGCCGGCGTCACCGGCCCGTGCCGCCTCGATCGTGGCGTTGAGCGCCAGAAGATTGGTCTGGCTGGCGATGGCGTTGATCAGCGAGACGACTTCGCCGATGCGATCGGCGCCCTCGGCGAGGCGCCCCACCATCTTGTCGGTTTCGGCGGCGCGGGCCATGGCTTTTTGCGTCACCTCGCTTGATTGCTGAACCTTGCCGCTGATTTCGCTGATCGAGGCGCTGAGTTCCTCGGCCGCCGCCGCCACGGTTCTCACACCCATGCTGGCGCTGCCCACCGCGTCGCTGGCCGTCGCCGCCTGGGTATCGGTGGCGCGGGCCGCCTCGGACATGGCGCGCGCGGTGGTCTCCAGCCCCGAAGAAGACTCCGTCAACTTGCCGACCAGACCTCCGATGCGATCTTGAAAACCGCCGACCAGAGTTTCCAAGGCCGTCACCCGGCTTTCGCGGGCCGCCCTCTGGGTCGCCTCCTCGGCGGCCAGTCGATCAGCTTCGATCAATCCCGCCTTGAAGATTTCCACCGCCTTGGCCATCTGGCCGATCTCGTCGCCGCGATCGGTCTCGGGGATGGCGACCCCACGCCCCCCCGCCGATAGTTCACCCATCACCCCGGTCAGCAGGCGCACCGGCTGCACGATACCGCGCGTCAACTGCCAGCCCAGCAGAACGGCCAGAACCACCGAGACGACGCCGCCGACGATCATGGTGTTGCGCCCCAAAGCCAGGGCCTCCTCCATCTCGGCGGTCCGCTGCTTGAGCAAGGCCTCCTCGGCGCCGGCGATTTCCCCGCTCAGGCGGCGAATCGCGTCCATCGGCACCTTGCCCGCGCCGCTGGCTTCCAGGGCGCGGGCCGCCTCGATGGTCTCGGCGTTGTTCATCAGGGCGATTTCGCGCTCGGCGACCCGTGTCCGCCAAATCTCCGCCTGGGCGGCGATGTCATCGAAGCGACGCTGCTGCTCGGGATTATCCGCCGTCAGGGTCTTAGCCCGCTGCAAAAGCTCGCGGAAAACCGCCTGATTAGCGCGATAGGGCTCAAGGAAGGACTCTTCGCCGGAAATCAGGAAGCCGCGCACGCCGGTTTCCTGATCGATTTGCGACAACCGCATCTTTTCAACAGCGGTTTGAACCTCGCGGGTGTGGTTGGTCCAATTATTGGTTTGAACGACCGTGGCGAAGGTTCCCAAAGTCGCCCAGGCGACGATGATCGTACCGATGATCAACACCAAAAAAGCGCCGCGCAGGCGGATCGAGATCGACAGGTCTTTTATGCGCACCGCAGAGCATCCTTCCGTCACCGTCCATCCTTGAGTCCAGACCCCGGATGAATACCTAACGCTAGGGAGATATCCCTCCGGTTCTAGGATGTGTCGGTGAAGCTTGCGGAAAACAACCCGGGCCATGGTTCTTTGTCAAAAAACCCGCGCCAGCGTTCCTTCTCCGTCACACCGCGAGGTGACGGGTCTGAAGAGCGGACTCCTTGGCCAGATCGGCCATCGCCCCGCTCCACACCCCACGACCGCGATCGATCAGACAGGCGCGATCGGCGAGGCCGCGCGCCAGAGTCATGTTCTGTTCGCTCAGCAACAGGGCCACGCCTTCGGCCTTGATCGCCGCCACCGCCCGGCCGAGATCGGCGACCACCAGCGGCGCCAGCCCCTCGGAGGGCTCGTCGAGCAGCAACACCCGGGGATTGCCCGCCAGGGTGCGGGCAATGGTCAGCATCTGCTGCTCGCCCCCCGACAGCGTGCCCGCCCGCCGCGTCCACAGCTCGTCAAGCTTGGGAAACAGCGCTTTCAGCCGCGCCGTCGTCCACGGCCCGGCGGCGTTGCGGGTGCCGACGGCGATGTTTTCGGCGACGCTCAACCCGGCGAAGACCCGGCGATCCTCGGGAACCCAGCCCAGGCCGGCGCGGATGCGGGCATGGAGCGGCCAATCGATCAGCGACCGGCCGCCCAGGGCGATCTCGCCGGCGGTCACCCGCATCAACCCGAGGATGGCGCGCAGGATCGAGCTTTTGCCCGCGCCATTGCGTCCGAGCAGGGCCAGCCCCTCGCCCGCGCCCAGGCGCAGACTGACGCCAAACAGCGCCGGAACCGTGCCATGGCTCGCCTTCACATCGTGCAGTTCCAGCATTTCGCGCCCTTTCGCCTACCCGCCCCCTCGCCATGGGTGCGCTGCAAACATATGTAATTTCAAGGAACTTTGCCACCGCCTGTGCTATATCCAAGCTCACTTATCGGAAACTGGAGACATCCCCCATGGACCAGCAGGGCGACGCTCGGAAGGACGATTTGATTGACAAGGTGGTCGCTCTGGCGAACGACAGGCTGGACCCGGCCGCCGCAGAACCGGCGGCGCGCTTCATCCGCCTCTATCTCGCCAACGTCCCCCCCGACGACCTGCTTCCCCGCCCGGCCGAAGTGCTCTACGCCCAGGCGCTGTCGCTGTGGGCCTTCGCCCGCCGGCGAACCATCGGCCGGCCCAAGGTGCGCGTTTTCAATCCGACGCTGGAAGAACATGGCTGGCGCTGCGACCATACGGTGGTCGAGGTCATCAATGACGACATGCCCTTTTTGGTTGATTCCCTGACCGCCGAGCTGGGACGTCTCGATCTCGGCGTTCGTCTGGCCATCCACCCGATCATGCGCTTCGTGCGCGACGAGGACGGCCTATTGTCCGATGTCGGCCCGATGACCCATCCGACCGGCCTTGCCGAATCGGTGATGCATATCGAGGTGACCGAGCAATCCGATCCGGCCCGCCTGACCAGGGCCGCCCAGGGGGCCGAAGCGGTGCTGGCGGCGGTGCGGGCGGCGGTGGAAGACTGGCTGGCGATGCGCGAGACCTGCCGGACGATCGCCGGCGCGTTGGAGACCCTGCCCGTCGGTGACCAGCAGATGGCGCAAGACCTGGGCGAGGCGCGGGATTTCCTGCGTTGGCTGCAAGACGACCATTTCACCTTCCTCGGCTATCGCACCTATGCCTTCCCCCCCGGCCAGTCCACCGGGGTGGCCGTTCCCGAGCCGGGGCTTGGCATCTTGCGCTCACCCGAGGCCAAGGCCTTTGGCGAATTGCGCAATCTCGCCAGCTTGCCCGAGGAGGTGCGGGCCTTCGTCGACCAGCGTACGACGCTGATCATCACCAAAAGCAGCGAACGCGCCCGCGTCCACCGGCCGGTGGCGATGGACGCCATCGGCATCAAGGATTTCGACGAGGAGGGAACGCGGGTGATCGGCCTGCGGCTGTTCGTCGGCCTGTTCACCGCCGATGTCTACACCAGTTCCCCCTCGGTCGTGCCGATGCTGCGCACCAAGATCGAGCGGGTGGTCGGTCGCTCCGCCCTGCCGTCGCATAGTCACGACGGCAAGAAGCTGATGAACATCCTGGAGAACCTGCCGCGCGACGAGTTGTTCCAGATGAGCGAGGATCAGCTTCTGGCCACCGCGCTGGGCATCTTGCATCTGCAAGAACGTCAGCGCACCGCCCTGTTCCTGCGCCAGGACGAGTTCCAGCGCTTCATCTCGTGTCTGGTCTTCGTGCCGCGCGATCGCCACGACACGGCGCTGCGGCTGGCCATTCAGGATATCCTCGAACGCGCCCTGAACGGCAGGGTCGACTCGTTCTCCACCCTGGTTTCCGACGCGCCGCTGGCGCGCATTCATTTCATCGTCGGCACCACCCCGGGCCAGTTGCCCCAGTATGAATCGAGCGAAATCGAGCGGCGGGTGGCCGAGGCGGCGCGCAGTTGGTCGGACCACCTGCACGACGCCCTGGTCGCCGCGCGCGGCGAGGAAACCGGGCTGCGCCAGTTCACCCGCTATGCCAAGGCCTTCCCCGCCGGCTACCGCGAGCGGGTGACCGCCGTTCAGGCCGTGGGCGATATCGCCCGCATCGACGAGGCCCTGGGCGAGAGCGGCTTCGCCATGACGCTCTACCGTTCGATCGAGGACGCCGACCACGAGGTGCGCTTCAAGGTCTTCACTCCGGGCAAGGCGCTGCCCTTGTCGGACGTGCTGCCGATGCTTGAGAACATGGGCTTCAAGGTCATGGGCGAGGTGCCCTTCAAGGTCCGCCCCCAGGGTGAGAGCGGACCCCAGGCGGCGTGGGTCCATGATTTCCTGATGACGCTACGCGGCGGCGGCGGGCTGGACATCGGCAAGGTCCGCCAGTCGTTCCAAGACAGCTTCGCCCGGCTGTGGCGCGGCGACATCGAGAACGACGGCTTCAACAAGCTGGTGGTTCTGGCCGGCCTGACCTGGCGTCAGGTGGTGATCTTGCGCGCCTATTCGCGCTTCCTGCGTCAGGCCGCCTTCCCGTCGAGCCAAGCCGCCATCGAGGAGACGATGGCCGCCCATCCCGATATCGCCGCCCTGCTTGTCGCCTTGTTCGAGGCCCGCTTCGATCCCGACAGCCCCAACGGCGCGGCGCGGGCGAGCGGCGACGCCACCGTGGACCGCGCACCCGAAGAGGCGAGGATCGTCGAGGCGATCCGTCAGGCCCTCGATGGGGTGGACAGCCCCGACGAGGACCGCATTTTACGACGATACCTCAACCTCGTGACCTCGAGCCTGCGCACCAATCACTACCAGCTTGGCGCCGACGGGGCCGCCAAGCCCTATCTGTCGATCAAGCTCGACAGCCGCGCCATCGATGAGCTGCCGGCGCCGCGCCCCTGGGTCGAGGTTTTCGTCTATAGTCCGCGCGTCGAGGCCATCCATTTGCGCGGCGGCAAGGTGGCGCGCGGCGGCATCCGCTGGTCGGACCGCCGCGAGGATTTCCGCACCGAGGTCCTGGGGCTGATGAAGGCCCAGATGGTCAAGAACGCGGTGATCGTTCCCGTTGGCTCCAAGGGCGGCTTCGTCGTCAAGAAGCCGCCGGTCGACGCCGGCCGCGAGGCCCTGCTGGCCGAGGGCATCGCCTGCTATAAGATCCTGATGGCCGGGCTGCTTGACCTGACCGACAATCTGGATGGCGACCACGTGGTGCCGCCGCCCCGCGTCGTCCGCCACGATGGCGACGATCCCTATCTGGTGGTCGCCGCCGACAAGGGAACCGCCACCTTCTCCGATATCGCCAATGGCGTTTCGGCCGATTACGGCTTCTGGCTGTCTGACGCCTTCGCCTCGGGCGGCTCCAACGGCTATGACCACAAGGCCATGGGCATCACGGCGCGCGGCGCCTGGGAGGCGGTCAAGCGCCACTTCCGCGAACAGGGCCGCGACATCCAAAGCGAGCCAACGACGGTGATCGGCGTTGGCGACATGAGCGGCGATGTGTTCGGCAACGCCTTGCAGCTTTCCCCCGCCCTGCGCCTGATCGGCGCCTTCAACCATCAGCACATCTTCGTCGATCCGGCGCCCGATCCGGCGGTCGCCTTCGCCGAACGCGAGCGGCTGTTCCGCCTGCCGCGCTCGGCCTGGAGCGATTACGACGCGAGCAAGCTTTCCGCCGGCGGGGCGATCTATGAGCGCCGGGCCAAGCAGATCACCCTGACCCCGGAAATCCGCGCCCTCTTCGGCTTCACCCGCGATCGGGTGACGCCGACCGAACTGATCCGCGCCCTGCTGACCGCCGAGGTCGATCTTTTGTGGTTCGGCGGCATCGGCACCTACATCAAGGCGCGCGGCGAGACCGATATCCAGGTCGGCGACCGCGCCAATGACGCGCTGCGCGTCGATGGCGCCGATATCCGGGCCAAAGTGGTGGGAGAAGGCGCCAATCTGGGCGTCACCCAGCGCGGGCGCATCGAATACGCCCTGAAAGGCGGGCGAATCAACACCGACGCCATCGATAATTCGGCCGGGGTCGATTGCTCCGATCACGAGGTCAATATCAAGATCCTGCTCGACGGCGTGCTACGCGCCGGCGATATGACGGCCAAGCAACGCAACGCCCTGCTCGGCGCCATGACCGACGACGTCGCCGCCCTGGTGCTGCGCCACAACACCTTGCAGACCCAGGCGATCAGCCTGACCGTCGCCCAAGACAGCGAGGTGCTTGATCACCAGGGCCGCTTCATGCGCCTGCTCGAGCGGGCCGGCCGCCTGGACCGCGCCCTGGAATTCCTGCCCGACGACGACACCCTGGCCGAACGCGCCGCCCAGGGGCGCGGCCTGACCCGGCCCGAGGTGGCGGTGCTGATGCCCTATGCCAAGCTGTGGCTGTTTGACGAGATCGTCGACAGCGACCTGCCCGACGATCCCGCCCTTCAGGGCGATCTGGTGCGCTACTTCCCCGCCGTCCTCGGCGAACGCTTCCCCGAGGCCCTGCAGAACCACCGCCTGAAACGCGAGATCATCGCCACCGTCGCCACCAATTCGATGATCAATCGCGTTGGCGGCACCTTCGTCACCCAGATGATCGAGCGCACCGGCATGAACCCGTCGGATGTGGCGCGGGCCTATATCGTCACCCGCGACGCCTATGGCCTGCGCGGCCTGTGGGCGGCGATCGAGGCGCTTGATGGCAAAGTGCCGGCGGCCGTTCAGCTGACCCTGCTCAAGGACATCAACCGGCTGATCGCCCATTCGACGCTGTGGCTGCTGCGCAATGGCGTCTGGCCGCTCGATCTGGCCGCCGCCGGGGCGCCTTTGGCCGAAGCCGCCGGCGTGCTGGCCGACCATTTGCCCGATATCCTGGCCGAGGATCAGCGTCCGATCGCCGATCAGCGCATCGCCACCCTGGTCGAAGCCGGGGTTCCGATCGCCCTCGCCCGCGTCGTCGCCGGGGTCGATGGTCTGGCCGCGGCCAATGATATCGCCCGCATCGCCAGCTTGCGGTCCTTGCCGATCGACCGGGTCGCCGCCCTTTATTTCCGCGTCGGCGCCGAATTCGGCATGGCCTGGATGCGCGGCAAGGCCGAAGAGCTCGACCACGGCAGCCACTGGACCAAGCTCGCGGTTTCGGCCATCGTGGAGGACCTGTTCGTCCAGCAACGCCATCTGGCCCTGGCCGCCCTGGATTGCTCCGGCGAGGTCGATGATCCGGCCGGGGCGGTGGCCTGCTGGAAGGGCACCAATCCCAAGGTGGTCGAGCGCACCGCCCAGCTTCTGTCTGAACTGCGGGGCGCGCCGAGTGTTGATCTGGCGATGTTGACCGTGGCCGCGCGGCAATTCCGCGCCCTTTCCGGACTATGACCCGATGCAGATGAAACGCAACCCGCAGAAACTGAACCCTTTGCAGCTCAAAACCCTGGCCCTGTTCCAGGCTTTGGCCGAGGATTCGGGACGAGCCACCCCCGATGGCGAAACCGGCGAGGTGACGATCGGCTCGCTGCCCCACGCCCATGGCGACCACATGCACGTCGGGTCCTATATGATGAGCACGGCGGATGCGACGGGGATGACCAACCCCGCCGTCTGGGCGGCGCTCGAGCGCAAGGGCCTGATCAAGGGCGCCTATCCGGCGGCCCTGACCCTGACCCCCTCGGGCCTGACCTATGAGACCGGCGTGCGCGACAAGGTGCTGCACAACGCCGCCCACGGCGCCGAGTCCCATTGACGACAGCCCGACCGCGGCCCGTGACCGGGGGCGCCGCCGCTGCGCCGCCCGGTCGCGGCGCGGCTTTTTCGTGGTGCCTGTTCGATTTCGCCAATTCGGGCTATCCCACCGTCGTCGCCACCTTCGTTTTTTCGGCCTATGTGACCAAGGCGGTGGCGGCGACGCCCGAAGCGGGAACGGCGGCCTGGGGTTATGCCATGGGCGCTTCGGGGCTGCTGATCGCCCTGCTCGCCCCGATCTTCGGCGCCGTGGCCGACCACAGCGGCCGGCGCAAGCCTTGGCTTGGCCTGTTCAGTCTGCTGTGCGTCGCCTCCACCGCCTTGATGTGGACGATCCGCCCCGACCCGGCCTTCCTGTTGGCCGCCCTGGTGCTGGCGGCGCTGTCGAACGCCGCCTTCGAGATCGGCGGCGTCTTCTACAACGCCATGTTGCCCGATGTGACGACGCCCGAGCGCATGGGCCGCCTTTCGGGCTGGGCCTGGGGGTTGGGCTATGCCGGCGGGCTGGCCTGTCTGGTCATCGCCCTGCTCGCCCTGGTTCAGGCCGATCCGCCGCCCTTCGGCCTGGACAAGGCCGCCGCCGAGCCGGTGCGCGCCACCCTGGTGCTGGTCGCCCTGTGGTTCGTGGTTTTCGGCTGGCCGCTGTTCGCCTTCGTGCCCGAGCGGCCGACCGGGCGGGTTCTGGCCTTGGGCGCGGCGGCGCGCGGGGCGATTGACAGCCTGAAGGGCCTGCCGGCGCTGTTTCGCGGCGATCCCCGGCTGGGCTGGTTTCTGCTGGCGCGCATGCTCTACACCGAAGGGCTGAACACCCTGTTCGCCTTTGGCGGCATCTATGCCGCCGGCACCTTCGACATGGGCTTTGATCAGATCATCGTGTTTGGCATCGGGCTGAACATCACCGCCGGGCTGGGGGCCTTCGCCTTTGGCTGGATCGACGACTGGCTGGGCTCGCCGCGCACCATCGTTGTCGGCCTGATCGGCCTGATCGGTTTTTGCGTCGCCGTTCTTCTGGTCGAAGACACCGCATGGTTCGTCGGTCTGGCTTTGACCATGGGGATTTTCTTCGGCCCGGTGCAGGCAGCCAGCCGCACCCATATCGCCCGCGTCGCCCCGCCCGACAGGCGCGGCGAATTATTCGGGCTTTTCGCCCTGACCGGCAAGATCAGCGCCTTCGCCGGACCGCTGGCCGTCGGTCTGGCGACCGATCTAAGCGGCAGTCAGCGCCTCGGCATGGCCACCGTGGTGGTTTTCCTGGTCGCCGGCCTCGGCCTGCTGGTCAAGACCCGCGCCCCCCGGGGCTGACCCCGGCCCTTTCCCCCCGTCCTTTCCCGCCCATTTCCATTGCCTACCCCCGAAGGGCGGCGTACAAACCGCCCCATGAAGGATACCGCCACCGCCACGCGGGCCGCCGCGCTCGACCTCCTCTCGGCCGTTCTCGATCACGGCCGGCCCCTGGACGACGTTTTCGACGCGGCGACGCGCAAGCTGGAGCCGCGCGACCGGGCCTTCGCCCGCCTGCTCGCCGCCACCACGCTGCGACGGATGGGTCGCCTGGAAAAGGTCATCAAGACTTTCCTCGACCGGCCGCTGCCGCGCCGGGCGGTCGGCGCCAAGCATATCCTGCGCCTGGGCGCCGCCCAGATGCTGTTCCTTGACACGCCCCCCCATGCCGCCGTCGCCACCTCGGTCGATGTCGCCCGCGTGCGCCGGCTCGCCCCCTATGCCGGGCTGATCAACGCGGTTTTGCGCAAGGTCGCCGATCACGGCGCCGCCCGGCTGGCCGGCTTTGACGATCCCTTGGCCGATCTGCCGCGCTGGCTGGGTCAAAGCTGGATCGCCGCCTATGGGGCCGAGACGGCGGCCCGTCTGGCCGAGGCCTGCGGCCGCGAGGCGCCCCTTGATCTGACGCCGCGCGACGGCGATGGCGGGGCGTTGGCCGAGCTGGTCGGCGGGCTGGCCCTGCCCGGCGGTTCGGTCCGCCTGCCCACCGCCACCGCCGTGCGCGAGTTGGCGGGCTTCACCGAGGGCCAATGGTGGGTGCAAGACGCCGCCGCCGCCCTGCCGGTGCTGCTGGCCGGGGTGCCGCTCAAGGGCGCCCGCGTCGTTGATTTCTGCGCCGCCCCCGGTGGCAAGACCCTTCAACTGGCCGCCGCCGGCGCCCAAGTCTGGGCGGTCGACCGCTCGGCGACCCGCCTCGCCCGCCTGCGCGAGAACCTGGAACGCACCGGCCTGGGCGACGCGGTGAACGTGGTCGAGGGCGACGCCCTGACCTTCACCCTTACGGACGGCCAGCAAGCCGATGTGGTGTTGGTCGATGCGCCCTGCACGGCCACCGGCACCTTCCGCCGCCATCCCGACGCGCCCTGGCTCAAGCGGCCGGGCGACGCCGCGGCGCTGGCCGCCCTTCAGGACTCGCTGCTTGACGCCGCCGTGCGGCTGGTACGTCCGGGCGGCGTGATCGTTTACTGCGTCTGCTCGCTTCAACCCGAGGAGGCCGCCCCGCGCATCGAAGCCCTGCTCGCCCGCAGCCCCGAGATCAGCCGCAAGCCGATCACCGCCGGCGAAGGCGGGGTGAGCGACGAGATGATCACCGCCGAGGGCGATGTCCGGCTGTTTCCCTTTCACCTCGACGCCGTGGGCGGCCTTGATGGCTTCTTCATCGCCCGGCTGGTTCGCGGGGACGCGCCGCGGTGAGCCGCCGCCGTCGCGGGCCCGGGTTTACCGGCGCGCTGGCGCGTCCGGCTTTGGCCGTCGACAGGGGGCTGCTTGGCCATCCCTGGCGGCTGCTGGTCTTGCTTGGGGTCTATCTGGCGCTCATCGCCGCTTTCCAGGCGGTCTTTTGGACCGGCGGACGCAACGATGACGCCGAACTGCTGCTCCACGGCCAGACCCTGGCCCTGGTCTATGACGCGCTGAACCCGCCGCTGATGGGGTGGCTGGCCTGGGCCGCCGAAACGCTGTTTGGTCCGAGTCTGGCCAGCCTGCGCGGGCTGATCGCCGTCATCGTGCTGCTGGCCTATGGCGCGACGCTGCTGGTCGCCCGCCAGATCACCGCCGATCCCCGGGTTCAGGCCCTGTGCCTGCTGGCCCCGGCCACCTTGCTGCACACGGCGTTTTACGTGTTCATCAACCTCAGCCATAGCCTGCTGCTGCTGCTGGTGGCGATCGCTACGGTCTGGGCCGCGCTGGAAACCGCAAGACAGCCGACGGCGCGGCGCTATCTGGTACTGGGCGGCATCGTCGGCCTGGGGCTTCTGACCAAATACAACTACGCCCTGGTGCTGGTCGCGGTGATCGGCGCCGGACTGATGGTCGAACCGACGCGCCGCGCCCTGCTTGACCGCCGCCTGCTGCTTAGCGCCCTGGCCGCCCTGGCGGTGGCCGGGCCGGCGACCGCCGCCCATTTCCTTGATCCCCAGGGGTTCCTCGCCCTCTACCGCGCCAAGATGGGGGTGGAGACGCCGACCCTTTGGATAAGCGGCGTGCTGTCGGGTTTCGGCGGATTGGCCCAGCACGGCTTTGACATGCTGATGCCCGGCGCCGTCCTCGCCCTGATGGTGTTCCACCGCCGTTTCGTCAGACGGTCGGGCCCCACCCTGGCGGCGCAAACGCCCGAGCGCTGGCCGCTGGCCTTCGCCGCGCTGTGCCCGCTGCTGTATGTCGGGCTGTTCGCCGCTCTCGTGCTGCTTGGCCTCGCCACCCGCATCGATGCCCATCACCTGTTCTTCCTGGCCTTCGCCCTGGTGCCGTTGATCGCTTGGCTGGCCGATTCGCCCCAAGTCGGCGGCGGCGCGCGCGGGCTGTTCGGCCTGATCGCCCTGGGGCTTTGCGTCGTCAGCGCCCTGGCTTTGGGCCAGTTCACCTGGAAGACGGCGACGACCTGCACCGGCAAATGCGGCATCGTCCTGCCCTATGAGACCTGGGCCAAGGATCTGAAGGCGGCCGGCTTCACCCGGGGCACGGTGCTTCAGCTCAGCCCGGTCCATAGCCTGCCGCTGGTCAATCTGCGGCCGTGGCTGGCCGATAGCCGCTTCTTGCGGCCGCTCGACGCCCAGGCCGGCGGCTTCGTGCCGCCCCTTCACAGCGAGGGCGGCGACTGCCTGATCCTGGACGCGGCCGATGCCCCCAGCCTTGCCGATCCGGGCGCCTTGTTCGCCCGCCTGGGGCTGCCGGCCGCCGCCCCAGAGGGCTGGCACGGCGGCCGACTGGAGGGCGCCACCCTTGCCCTGTCGGGCCGCCCGGCCCCGCCTTTGGGCTATTTGCTGATCCCCGGTGGCCTGGGATCGTGTCGTTGATCAATGAGCCGTTGCCCGCCATGACATCCCATCCGCGTAAGGTTTTGTTCCTGGTCACCGAAGACTGGGCCTTCTGGCGTCACCGTCTGCCGATGGCGCGCGCCGCCCGCGACGCCGGGTTCGCCGTGACCGTCGCCTGCCGGGTGAACGCCCACCGCGACCGCATCGAGGCCGAGGGCTTTCGCGTCGTCGCCCTGCCGTGGAACCGCCGGGGGGTCAATCCTCTCACCGAAATCGCCCTGCTGTGGAAAGTGATCGCCCTGCTGCGCGCCGAACGGCCGGCCCTGATCCACAATGTGGCGATCAAGCCGGCCATTCATGGCGCGTTGGCCGCCGGTTTCGCCGGCTCTCCGCCGGTGGTGACGACGGTGGCCGGCATGGGCTGGGTCTATGCCTCGGAAAGCCTCAAGGCCCGGCTGATCCGCCCGGTGGTCACCGCCCTGTTCCGCCTGCTGCTCAATCGCCCGGAACGCCGGCTGATCGTGCAAAACCCCGATGACCAAGCCTTTTTCGTCGATAAATCCATCGTCCAGGCCGATCGCATCGTGCTGATCGAAGGATCGGGCGTCGATACCGAGCAGTTCGTTCCCGCCCCCGAACCCGCCGGCCGCCCCAGCTTTTTCTATGTCGGGCGCATGCTGCGCGACAAGGGACTGGCCGATCTGATCGCCGCCACCCGCCTGCTGCGCGACCGCTCGATTCCGCTGCGCGTCGTGCTGGTCGGCGAGCCCGATCCCGGCAATCCGGCCAGCCTCAGCGCCGATGATCTGCGCGCCTGGGAAGCCGCCGGTCTGGTGGAATGGTGGGGACATCGCGACGACGTGGCGGCGGTCTGGCGCGAGGCCCATGTGGCCGTTCTGCCCACCCTTTACCGCGAGGGCGTGCCCAAGGCGCTGCTCGAGGCCGGGGCCACCGGCCGGCCGTCGATCGCCACCGATATGCCGGGCTGCCGCGATCTGGTGGTCGATGGCCAGACCGGCCTGCTGGTTCCCCCCGGCGACGCCGGCGCCCTGGCGGCGGCGATGCTGGCCCTGGCCGAGGATCCGCCGCGGCGGGTCGCCCTGGGCGCCGCGGCGCGCGAGCGGGTGGTCGCCCGCTTCTCCTCGCGCGTCGTCGGTCGGCAGACGGCGGCGGTCTATCGCGCCCTGTTGCCTTGACCGTTGCCCCGACCGGCGTTCCGGGCCTATACCCCTGGCGATGGACAATGGCATGGCATGGATGGTCGGGCTGGCGCTGCTGGCGGTCCCGTTAAGCGCGGTGGCCACCGGTTGGCTGCGCCGTGTTCTGCAGGCCCGCAAGGTTCTTGACACCCCCAACGCCCGCTCCAGCCATTCCGTGCCGACGCCGCGCGGCGGCGGGCTGGCGGTTCTCGCCGTCGCGCTGGCGCTCTGCGCTGTTGGCTGGCTGGCCGGCGCGCCGGTCGGCTGGCGGCCCTGGGCGCTGCTCGCCGGAGCCATCGTCCTCGCCGCCCTGTCCTTCGCCGATGACCTGGGCGGACTGGGGGCGGGCAAACGCTTCGCCGTTCAGGCGCTGTGCGTCGGCCTGGGGCTAGCCGCCCTCCCGGCCGGCGCGCTTGGCCTGGGTGGGCTGCTGCCCGAGGTCCTTGGCGGGCCGCTGGTCTTCCTGGGCTGGCTATGGTTCGTCAATCTCTATAATTTCATGGATGGCATCGACGGGCTGACCGGGGTGGAAACCCTCTCGTTGGGCCTGGGAACGGCTTTGGTCGCCGGCTCTGCCGGGATGGCGATGGACCAGATGATGGCCGGGCCGATCCTGGCCGGGGCGGCGCTCGGCTTTTTGTGGTGGAACTGGCATCCGGCGCGCATCTTCCTCGGCGATGTCGGCAGCGTGCCGCTGGGCTATCTGCTCGGCGCCCTGCTGGCGGCTTTGGCGGCCGAGGGCCATTTGGCGGCGGCGCTGCTGCTACCGGGCTATTATCTGGCCGACGCCACCTTGACCCTTGGCCGGCGGGCGCTGCGCGGGGCCAAGGTGTGGCAGGCCCACCGCGAGCATTTCTACCAGCGCGCCACCCAGGGCGGCTGGCCCCACGACCGGGTCAGCCTGTGGGTCGGCGGCTTGAACGGCGTTCTGGCCGGTCTTGCCCTGTGGTCGACCTTTGATGGCTATGCCCTGCCGGCCCTGGCCGCGGGCATCGTGGCGATCGCCCTGGTGCTGGGAACCTTCGCCCGCGCCGGACGCGGCCGGACGCAAGCAAGGGAATACGAGGCGTGAGAATGCGGTCGCTGTTTACCCCGATGCCGCCCCGGGCGCGCATCGTCTTCGCCCACGACGTGGTGATGGCGGCGCTGTCCTTCGTGATCTCGCTGTATCTGCGCCTGGGTGACGGCCTGATCCGCTATGTGCCGCTACCCGATCTGGGGCGCGAGGCCGCCCTGTTCGCCGCTTGCGCGGCGGTCGCCTTTTACACCCAGCGCATGTATGTGGGCATCTGGCGCTATGCCTCGGTCGATGACCTGATCGCCCTGTTGCGCGGCGCCACCCTGACCCTGGTGCTGTTCCTGCCCGCCGCCTTTCTCATCACCCGCATGGAATACGTGCCCCGGTCGGTGCTGGTCATCAATTGGGTGGTGCTGATGGCCCTGCTGGGCGGCCCGCGCTTTTTGTACCGGCTGTTCAAGGACCGCAAATTCCAGCTGCGGCGCGCCCGCTCGCGCTCGGCGATCCCGGTCTTGCTGGTCGGGGCCGGTGACGGCTGCGAGATGTTCTTGCGCTCGGTCGCCCGCGAGACCGACAGCCCCTATCTGCCCGTCGGCATCCTGTCCGAGCAGGAAACCCGAGTCGGGCGCAATCTGCGCGGCGTCGAGGTTCTGGGCACCTTGGATCGTCTGGCCGAGATCGTCGTCCGGCTTGAACGCTGGGGCGAGCGGCCGCGCAAGCTGATCTTGACCTCCGAGACCCTCGATCCCGCCCAGGTGCGCGGCCTGCTTGACGCCTGCGACGCCTTGGGGCTGTCGCTGGCCCGGTTGCCCCGGCTGATGGAGCTGCGCGACGGCGGCGCCGATAGCCTGGAGGTGCGCCCGGTGGCCATCGAGGATCTGCTGGGCCGGCCCCAGGCCGTGCTTGACCGCGCCCCCGTCGTCGCCCTGGTCGGCGGTCGCCGGGTGCTGGTCACCGGCGCCGGCGGCTCGATCGGCTCGGAGCTGGTGCGCCAGATCGCCGCCCTCGACCCGGCCCGCCTGATCCTGGCCGACAGCAGCGAATTTGCCCTCTACACCATCGATATGGAGATCAACGAGCGCTATCCGACGCTGTCGCGCCGGCCGGTGATCGCCGATGTCCGCGATGGCGACCGCGTCGATCGGGTGATGGCCGAGGAAAAGCCCGAGCTGGTGTTCCACGCCGCCGCCCTCAAGCATGTGCCGATGGTCGAATTCAATCCGCTTGAGGGCCTGCGCACCAATGCCCTGGGCACGCGCACGGTGGCCGAGGCCTGCCGCCGTCACGGCGTTGGCACCATGGTGCTGATCTCGACCGACAAGGCGGTCAACCCGACCAATGTGATGGGCGCCTCCAAGCGCATGGCCGAAAGCTGGTGTCAGGCCCTTGACCTCGCCGAGCGAACGAGCGCGGCGGCCACCCATTTCGTCACCGTGCGCTTTGGCAATGTGCTGGGATCGACCGGCTCGGTGGTGCCCTTGTTCCAGCGCCAATTGGCCGCCGGCGGTCCGCTGACCGTGACCCATCCCGAAATCACCCGCTTCTTCATGACCATCCGCGAAGCCGTGGAGCTGGTCTTGCAGGCCGCCGCCCTGGGGTCGCGCGAGGAAAGCTATCGCGGCTCGCTGTTCGTGCTGGATATGGGCGAGCCGGTGAAGATCGCCGATCTCGCCCGCCAGATGATCCGTCTGGCTGGCCTCAAGCCCGAGGTCGATGTCCAGATCGCCTATACGGGCCTGCGTCCGGGCGAGAAGCTGTTCGAAGAGATCTTCCACGGCAAGGAAACCTCGCTGCCCACGCCGACCGACGGCGTGTTGGTGGCCGCGCCGCGCGTGCCCGATCCGGTGTTCCTGGGCATCCAGTTCGACGCCCTGGCCAGGGCCTGCGCGGCGGGCGACGAGGCGCAGGCCCGCGCCGTGATCGCCGCCCTGGTCCCCGAATTCCACAATCCCCCGGCCGAGACCACGCCCCAACCCTTTGAGGGCGAGTGCGCCCAGGCGCGCGCCGTGCTATAGCCAGACTCAGCGATCTCCCCGCCGACCAAGCCTTTCCGCCTCCGCCAAGGATCCCGACCGTGCTCCATTCCCTGCCCATCCGCCGCGCCCTGATCAGCGTTTCCGACAAGGGCGGGCTTGTGCCCTTCGCCCGTTTCCTCGCCGATCACGACATCGAGATCTTGTCGACCGGAGGCAGCGCCAAGGCGCTGGCCGATGCCGGCATTCCGGTGACCGAGGTCGCCGATTTCACCGGTTTCCCGGAAATGCTCGATGGCCGGGTCAAGACCCTGCATCCGAAGATCCACGGCGGCATCCTGGGCATCCGCGACAATCCCGAGCACCAGCGGGCGATGGCCGCCCATGAGATCTTGCCGATCGATCTGGTGGTGGTGAACCTCTATCCCTTCGAAGCCACGGTGGCCAAGGGCGCCGCCTTCGAGGACTGCGTCGAGAACATCGACATCGGTGGGCCGGCCCTGATCCGCGCCGCCGCCAAGAACCACGAGGCGGTCACCGTCGTCGTCGATCCCGAGGATTACCAGCCGGTGATGGACGCCATGACCGCCGAGGGCGGCGCCACCACGCTGGAGCTGCGGCGCAAGCTGGCTTCGGCCGCCTTCGCCCGCTGCGGCGCCTATGACGGCGCCATCAGCCGCTGGTTCCAGGGGCAGGTCGGCGACGAGACTCCGCGTCATATCGTTTTCGCCGGCCGCCTGCGCCAGACCCTGCGCTATGGCGAGAACCCCCATCAGAAGGCGGCGTTCTATGGTCACGGCATCGCCCGCCCGGGGGTGGCCAGCGCCGAGCAGCTTCAGGGCAAGGAGCTGAGCTACAACAACATCAATGATACCGACGCCGCCTTTGATCTGGTCTGCGAATTCGCCGAGCCGGCGGTGGCGATCATCAAGCACGCCAACCCCTGCGGCGTCGCCCAGGGCGCCAGCGTCGTCGAAGCCTATAAGGCCGCCCTCGCCTGCGATCCGGTCAGCGCCTTTGGCGGCATCGTCGCCCTCAACCGGCCGATCGATCGCGACTCGGCGGTGGAAATCACCAAGATCTTCACCGAGGTGGTCATCGCCCCCGATGCCGACGCCGAGGCGCGGGCGATTTTCGCGGCCAAGAAAAACCTGCGCCTGCTGCTGACCGGCGTGGTCGCCGATACCACGGCGCCCGGGCTGACCGTGCGCTCGGTCGCCGGCGGCATGCTGGTCCAGGACCGCGACGCCGCCGATCTGCTGTCGGCCGATCTCAAGGTGGTCAGCAAGCGCACGCCGACCGAACGCGAACTGGCCGACATGCTGATCGCCTTCAAGGTCTGCAAGCACGTCAAATCCAACGCCATCGTCTATGTCAAGGATGGCGCCACGGTGGGCATCGGCGCCGGCCAGATGAGCCGGGTCGACAGCGCCCGCATCGCCTCGTGGAAGGCCGATGAGGCCGCCGAGGCGGCCGGGCTCGCCCAATCGCCGACCCAGGGGTCGGTCGTCGCCTCCGACGCCTTCTTCCCCTTCGCCGATGGCCTGCTGGCCGCGGCCAAGGCCGGGGCAACGGCGGTGATCCAGCCCGGCGGCAGCATGCGCGACGACGAGGTCATCAAAGCCGCCGACGAGGCCGGCTTGGCGATGGTCTTCACCGGTTTGCGCCACTTCCGCCATTAGGCCCGTGTGCGGGAACCATAGTCCCCGCACACTGGCCTAACCTAGTGATATCGAAGCAAATCGTCGTCACAGTCTGGTCCAGACTGCTCGGGATTTGCTTTAAGGGCGGTCATCCTCGGCCGTTCCATCCAACCAGGAGAGCGCCATGGCGAGCGACATGATCATCACCACCACGCCGACGATCGAGGGCTATGCGATCGTCGGGTACCTGGGCATCGTCTCGGGCGAGGCGATCATGGGCACCAATTTCATCAAGGACTTCTTCGGATCGGTCCGCGATGTGGTTGGCGGCCGCTCGGCCACCTATGAGCGCGATTTCGCCAGCGCCAAGGAAGACGCCCTGGCCGAGCTGGAAAAACGCGCCCTTAAGCTTGGCGCCGACGCCGTGGTCGGCGTCGATCTCGACTATCAGGTTCTGGGCGGCGACGAGAAAATGATGCTGATGGTCGCGGCCAACGGCACCGCCGTAAAGATCCGCTAAGGCAAATCCCGAGCACTCTGGACAGAGTGCGACGACGCTTTGCTTACCGATCAAGATCCCAGAGCGGCGTGCCTGAGGCAGATTTCACCCACGCCGCTCGAAGAGAATGCGCTTCGCCCCCCCGGGTCTCCCCCGGGGGGGTTATTCGTTGCGCAGAAAGGGCGCGGCCTTGGCGCCCAGCGCCCGCCATGTTCCGGCCAGACCAGCGGCCATCGTCGCCAGAACGCAGCCCACCGCCGTCGTCGCCACCACCCCGGGCAGCAGCACCCAGTCGGCGCGCAGCGCGAAGACCAGCACCCCCCAGGCGGCGACCGAGCCGACCAGGGCGGCGATCAGCCCGGTGGCGAGGCCAAGGATGCCGTATTCGGTGAGATAGGCGCGCAGGATCTGGCCGCGCGTCGCCCCCAGAACCTTCAAGGTGACGGCTTCGCGCAGCCGCCGGCCATGATTGGCGGCAAAGGCCCCGCCCAGCACCACCGCCCCGGCGATCAGGGTCAGAAGGGCGCTGATGCGCACCGCGTTGCCCGCCCCTTCCATGATCGCCGTCACCGTATCCAGGGCATCGCGCACGCGGATCGCCGACACATTGGGCAATACGGCGGCCACCGCCTTGTCGACATCCGAAGCCAGGGCCTCGCTGGCGCGCACGGTGGCGATATAGCTGCGCGGCGCCCCGGCGAAGGCCCCGGGCGAGACGACGAAGGCGAAGTTCATCGTCAGGCTGCCCCAATCGACCTTGCGGGTATTGGCGAGGGTGCCGGTCAGATCGCGGCCCAGGATATTGACCGTCACCGCGTCGCCCGGCGCCAGCCCCATGCCCTCGGCCAGATCGCTGGTCAGCGAGAACAGCGGCGGCCCCTGGTAATCGGCCGGCCACCACGCGCCGGCCTGCAGGGTCGATCCCTCGGGCAGGGTCTCGGCGGTGCTGAAGCCGCGATCGCCGCGCACCGCCCAGCGCGCCTCGGGGGCGATGCGCTCTTCGGCGACCGGCACGCCGTTGAAGGCGCGGATGCGGCCGCGAATCATATCGGCCAGCACCACCTTGGCCCCGGGATCGGCGCCGTGGACCGCGGCTTCGAACGTCGCGGTCTGCTGGGGCTGGATGTCGATGAAGAAAAAGGTCGGCGCCTGGGCCGGGATCCCCTCGCGGATCTGGCGATCAAGATTGCCCTGGATCAGGGCGATGGCGACCAGCACCGACAGCCCAAGCCCCAGCGACAGCACGACGCTGGTCGTCGCCGCCCCCGGCCGGTGCAGATTGGTCAGGGCCAAACGCAGCGCCGGCAGACCCGAAGGGCGCCCGGCGGCCTTGGCCAGCAGGCCGACAAGGGCCGCCGCCCCGCGAAACAGCAGCAGGGCCAGCCCGGCACCGGCGACGAACCACGCCGCCAGCGGCTTGTCATCGGCCGTCGCCACGGCCAAGGCCGCAAGGGTCAGGGCGCCGGCGGCGATCATCAGCCGGTCACGCCAGCGCCCGCCCCGTCCCTTGGCGCTTTCGCCGCGAAACAGCGCCGTCGCCGGAATATCGCGGGCCCGCGACAGGGCGCCCAGACTGAAGACCAGGGCGGTCAGCAGGCCAAAGGCGGCGGCCAGCAACAGCGGACCGGCGAAGACCCCGGCCTCGGCCGGCACCGGCAAGAGATCGGCGAGAAGGGCGATCGCCAGCGGCGGCAGGGCGGCGCCGATCAGAAGGCCGATGCCCACGCCAGCCAGCGAGATCAAGCCGATCTGAATCATATAGACGCGAAAGATCAACCCGGCCGGGGCGCCCAGGCATTTCAGCACGGCGATGGTGCGGATCCGCCCATCCAGGTAAGCCTTCACCGCATTGGCGACACCGATGCCGCCAACCAGCAGCGAGGTCAGGCCGACCAGCACCAAAAACAGCGTCAGGCGATCCAGGAAGCGCTGGGCCCCCGCCCCGGCCTCTTCCGGGCCGCGCAAACGCCAACCGGCCTGCGGATGCTCGGCGGCGAGAATGTCCTTGGCCCGGGCCAGATCGCTACCGCCCTCCAGGCGCAGCAGCCCGTGATATTCCACCAGGCTGCCCGGCTGGATCAGCCCGGTTTTCGCCACCGTCGGCGCCGCCACCATCAGCCGGGGGCCAAAGGAGAAGGCGCCGCCGATGGCATCGGGTTCGCGGGCGATCACCCCGCGCAATTCGACGACCGCGTCGCCGACGCGCAGGCGGTCGCCAACTTTGATCCCCAGGCGGTCGGCCAGGGCCGGCGCCGCCACCGCCCCGGCAAGGCCGTCGCGCTCGGCCAAAGCCCCGGCCAGCGGCTGACCATCGGTCAGCTCGACCGCGCCATACAAGGGATAGCCGGGTTCGACACCCTTCATCTCGACGAGCAGGCGCCGGCCCTCGGCATTGGTCTCGGGCCGGACCATCGCCCGCATCTCGGTATAGCGGGTCAGGGTCCCCAGGCGCTCGAGGGTGGCGATTTCGGCCGCCGAGAGGTCCCGGTACATCAGCCGCAGTTCAAGATCACCGCCCAGCAACTGGCGGGCATTGGCGCTCAGCCCCTCGTCGATGGCGCGATTGACCGAGCCGGCGGCGGCGATGGCGGCGACGCCGATGGCCAGACAGGCGATCAGCACGCGAAAGCCGGAAAGCCCGGCGCGCAATTCGCGCAGGGCGAAGCGCAGGGCCACCGGTCCGCTGGTCAGGCCCGGGGATCTCATCGGTCGTCCTTCCGAAAACTCAGCCAGCCGCGCACCTGCAAGGCCTGGAACACCCCGGCGGGCGGGGTGAAGCCGGCGGCGCCTAGCAAGGCGCCCAGGCGGGCCGGATCGATGGGGTGAATGGCCCGCCGGGCATGGGCAAGGCCGCGATCGATGGCCTCGGCGGCGATGCCGCGCTCGTGCTGCCACAGCGTCCAGGCGTCCTCGATCAGCCCGGCGGGCAAGACCTCGGTGGGCGGCGGCAGGGCGAAATCGGCGATCAGCAAAGGCGCGCCGGGGCGCAGCAGGGCGGCCACCCCGGCCAGCAAGGCCGCCTTGCCATAGGCGGCTTCAGCGGTAGCGGGGCTATCGGGCAAGAAATGGCCGACCAGCAGGCACAGCGCCCCATCGAAGCCGCCAGCGGGCGGCGGCTCGACGGCCTCGACCCGGCCTTCGACCAGGGTGGTTCGCCCCTCCAGCCCGGCCTCGGCCAAACGAAGGCGGGCGAGCGCCAGCATCTCGGCCGCGGGATCGACGCCCACGAACGACCAGCCGGGCTGATGGGGGGCCAGACGCAAGATATCGGTGCCGGTGCCGCAGCCGACCACCAGCAGCCGGGCCTGAGGCGGCACCAGGGCGGCCATGGTGACGGCGGCGATATCGTGAAGCAGGCCGTAGCCGGGGATCGCCCGGCTCACCCGGTCGTCGTAACCCTTCGCCCGCTCGGCGTCGAACCGGGCCGGCGTCATTCCACCGCCGCCAGCAGGCTGTGGGCCGAGCCTTCGCCGCGACCGCTTTCCTCACCGGTGATGCGGCCGTCACGCACATGAACGATGCGGTCGCAGCGCCGCGCCAGATCCATATCATGGGTGATCAGCACCAAGGTGGTGCCGGCGCGCGCCCGCAAATCAAACAGCAGGGCCATGATCTTCTCGCCGGTCTCGCCATCGAGATTACCGGTCGGCTCGTCGGCCAGCAGCAGCCGGGGCTCAGGGGCGAAGGCGCGGGCCAGGGCGACGCGCTGTTGCTCTCCGCCCGACAGCTGACCGGGATAATGACCAAGGCGATGGCCCAGGCCAACGGTTTCCAGGTGATGGCGGGCGCGCTCGAAAGCGTCGCGCCGCCCGGCGAATTCCAGGGGAACGGCGACGTTTTCGAGCGCCGTCATCGTCGGAATCAGGTGGAAGGCCTGAAAGACGATGCCGATGCTGTCGCGGCGAAACAGCGCCAGGGCGTCTTCCGACAGCGCCGTCAGATCCTGGCCGGCCACCACCACCCGGCCGGCGGTGGCGCGCTCCAGCCCGCAGGCGACCATCAGCAGCGAGGTCTTTCCCGACCCCGACGGACCGACGACGCCCAGGGTTTCCCCGGCCGCCACCCGCAGGTCGAGACCGCGCAGAATGTTGACCTCGCCGGCCGGGCCCCTCAGCTTAAGCTGGAGATCCGTGATATCGATCACCGGGGAACCGTCGCGGGAGCCGTCCATGACCATCCTTTCCACACCGATACGCAAGCTCTGGCGATATGGGGCGCGGCCGCGCCTGATCCAAGCGGTTGGCATTGCCCTCAGTCTTATGATCCCTTTGGCCGGGCCGGCCTCGGCCGCCGACCCCATCGTCGTCAGCGCCCTTGGCGACAGCTTGACGGCGGGCTACAACCTGCCCCCCGAGACCGCCTTTCCGGTGCAGCTTGAAGCCGCGCTGCGCGCCAGGGGCCATGACGTGCGGGTGATCAACGCCGGCGTCTCGGGCGACACCTCGGCCGGCGGGCTGGCCCGGCTGGATTGGATGCTGGGCGACCATCCCCAGGCGGTGATCGTCGAACTGGGGGCCAATGACGGATTGCGCGGCCTGGATCCGGCGCGCACCCGCGAGAACCTTGATAGCCTGCTTGGCCGTCTCAAGGCCGAGGGACTGCCGGTGTTGCTGACCGGCATGCTGGCCCCGCCCAATCTGGGCCGCGACTATGGTGCCGCCTTCAACGGGCTGTTTCCCGACCTGGCCGAAAAATACGACACCCTGTTCTATCCGTTTTTCCTCGATGGCGTCGCCCGCGACCCGGCCTTGACCCAGCCCGACGGCCTGCATCCCACCGCCGAGGGCGTGGCGGTGATCGTGGCCAGGATCTTGCCCCAGGCCGAGGCCCTGATCGCCCGGGCCCGCAAGGCCGCCTCGCCCTAAGCCCGCTTAGCATAAGGATAAAAGCCGATGGTGCGTTTGTTCATCGCCCTGACCCTTGACGACTCGCTGCGCGCCCGCTTGAGCGGTCTGGAAGCCGGCATCCCCGGCGCGCGCTGGGCGCCCGCCCAGAACCTTCATGTGACCTTGCGCTTTCTTGGCGAGACCGAGGAGGGACTGGCGCGCGAGATTGATGCCGCCCTGCTGTCGGTGCGGGCCGAGCCCTTCACCCTGCCGATTGCCGGCCTGGGGGTGTTCGGCGGCGAGCGCCGGCCGCGCCTGCTGTGGGCGGGGGTGGAAAAAACACCGGCCCTGACCTTGCTCAAAGGGCGGATCGACGCCGCGCTGCGCGGGCTGGGCGTCGGGCCCGACGAGCATGTTTATTCCCCGCACATCAGCCTCGCCCGCCTCAAGACTCCCGACCCCGAGCGGTTGCGGCGCTTCGTCGAGGCCAATAATCTGTCGGTGCGCGGCTCTTTGACGGTGACAAGCTTCTCGCTGTTTTCCAGCCTGCTGACCGGCGAGGGCCCGCTCTATCGCGAAGAGGCGGTCTATCCCTTGGCCGCTTACCGCCCCGAGGCCCTAGATCAAACTGCGTTAAAGGAGTCTCCTTTAACGCAGAAACTTTGATCTAGAGTCTATAATTTGGAGCGGCGATAACGCGGAAAACCGGTACCCACTTTTCCGCTCGCCGCTCTGGGGCCGCTCACAGGCCAAAACGGCTGAGCAGGCGGTCGACCTGGGAACCATAGCCGCCGCCAAACAGCCGGACATGGACAAGCAGCGGATACAGCGTGTACAGCACCCGCCTTTCCTCGAAAAATCCCGGCTCTATCGGCAAAAATCGCTGATAGTGGTCGAAAAAAACGTCATCAAGCGTGGAAAACAGCGTGCCAAAGGCCAGTTCCACCGGATGGCTATAAGACGGCGCCGGATCGATCAGGGCGGCCACTTTACCGCCCCGGCACAACACATTGCCGCCCCACAGATCGCCATGGATCAGACTGGGGTGGGGCGGTTCGATCAGCCAGCGCTCAAGGCGGCCGGCCAGGGTTTCCACCCGTTTGGCCAGCGCGATGGGCAGCCGCCCCGCCGCCACCCCTTGCGCCGCCATCGCCAGCAGCCGGTGCTCGGCGAAAAAGGCGATCCAGCGCGGCCCTTGCGGATTGGGCTGAACCAGCCCCCCCACCGCCGTGGCGCATTCAAAGCCGAAAAACGGCTGGGGCTGGGCATGGAGGGCGGCCAGCACCCGGGCGAGATCTTCTTGGGCCGGCCCCGCCAAGGCCTCGCCCGCCTCGACCTGGGCCATCACCAGCACCGCGTCCTCGGCCAGCCACACCTTGGGCACCGGCACCCCGGCGGCGGCCAATCGGCCGAGTTGGGCGCCTTCAGAGGCCAGATCGGCCCCTTTCGCGCCCAGCTTGATCACCAGCCGTCGCCCATCGGCGCAGCGCGCGGCGCGCACCTCGGCGATGTCTCCGCCGGACAAGGCGTGATCCTCGAGCAGGGGCGTTCCCAGCAAGGCGGCAAGGCGCTCGCGCAGGGCGGGGGTCAGGGGCATCGGCACTCTCTCCCGGACGTCTTCCGGCTTGGCCCTTGGCGGGGGGCGGCGGTCGCGGTAGGCTTGGCCCGCCGCCCGGATCACAGTCCCAGGATATGCCCATGCCCGCTCGTCACAAAGGCCGCCCAGGCCTCCTGTCGATCCCTTTCGCCTTGGGATTGGCTCTGACGACCGCCGGGCTTGGCGGCTGTTCCGCCTTCAAGCCGGTTGAGCCCCCCGCCGCCGAGGCCGGTGCCTTTGATATCGACGCCTCGCGCGACGCCCTGGCCCGGGCGGAAGCCGCCGAACGGGCCGGCGATCCCCGGGGCGCGGCCGCGCTCTATCGCAGCGCCGCCGAGCGCTGGCCGACCACCCAGGCCGCCTGGTCGGGGCTGGCCCGGGTGTCGGAGGCGACCGGCGATGAGGCCAGCTTGCATACCGCCCGCTTCTTCGAGGAACGGGTGGTCGATTACGACACCATGCATCCCCGTCAGGCGCGCATGGCCTTCGTCACCCTGCGCGACAGCCCCCCCGCCGATCAGCCCGAGCTTGGCCTATGGGCCGGGCGGATGGTCGCCTTCTATGAATACAAGGACGCCTACCAGATCCGCTCGGCCTTCGACTCCCGCACCCCGCGCTCGTGGATCGAGCGCAACGCCATCTATCCGGTGGCGGTGGGCAGCGTTGGCGGCATCCTTTACGGCGTGGGCAAATCCTTCAAGACCCTGAGCGACTGACGACCGGCGGTTTTTAGGATTTTCCGGAGACGAGAGGGGCGGCGTTCAGCCGGGTGACCAGCCCGTCGCAGGCGTCTTCGATACGATCGAGCACGTCATCAAAACCGCCGGCCCCGCCATAATAGGGATCGGGCACATCCGTGCCGACCCAGGGCGACGAGGCGTGATCCATCAGCAGCGCCAGCCGATCGCGCCGCGCCGGCGGACATAGGCGGCGCAAGGCCGCCAGATGGCCGGCATCGAGCGCCAGGATCAGGTCGAAGGTTTCGAAGTCATCGGCCCGCACCTGACGGGCGATCTGGCCCTCGAAGCGATAGCCGCGCCGCCGCGCCGCCTCCGCCGACCGGCCGTCGGCGGGCTCGCCCACGTGATAGCCGGCGGTCCCGGCGCTATCGACAAAAACCCGCTCCCCCAAACCGGCGGCCTGGGCCTTGGCCCGGAACACAACCTCGGCGGTGGGCGAGCGGCAGATATTGCCGGTGCAGACGAAAAGAATACGATGCATCGGTTCCCTCTCCGGGCCGTTTCCCTGGCCCGCCCTGTTTTACCACGGCGCCCAAGGGATGGCGAAAAAAGGAAAGATGATAGTCATGACCGGTCTGCTGCCTTGCCCCATCGTCATCCTGACCGGGGCCGGTGTTTCCAAGGAATCGGGACTGGACACCTTCCGCGATCGCGATGGCGTCTGGGCGCGGGTGCGGCTGGAGGACGTGGCGACCCCCGAAGGCTTCGCCCGCGACCCCGCCCTGGTCCAGGCCTTTTATAACGACCGCCGGCGCGGCCTGCTTGATCCGAGTTGCCTGCCCAATCCCGCCCACGAGGCCCTGGCCCGCCTGGAGCGCGAGTGGCCCGACGAGGTGCTGATCGTCACCCAGAACATCGACGATCTGCACGAGCGAGCCGGATCGCGCCAGCTTATCCACATGCACGGCGAATTGACCAAGGCGCGCTGCCTGGACTGCGGCGCGGTGCTCGACTGGCGGGCCGATCTGGGCGAAAGCGACGGCTGCCCGGCCTGCGCCACGGTCGGGACCTTACGGCCCCATATCGTGTGGTTCGGGGAAATTCCCCTCGAAATGGAGCGCATTCAAGACGCCCTCTCGACCTGCGGGCTGTTCCTCTCGATCGGCACCTCCGGCAACGTCTATCCGGCCGCCGGCTTCGTCCGTCAGGCCCGCTTCGAGGGCGCGGCCCATACGGTCGAACTGAACCTGGAACCCAGCCTGGGGGCGACGCTGTTCGAGGAAAGCCTGTATGGCCCGGCCAGCGAGGTGGTTCCGGCCTATGTGGAGCGCTTGCTGGGCGCCGTGGCCGGGCGATGACGCCTCCGGACGCGGAGGCCGAGGCGGCGCTGGCGGCCGTCGTCGCCCGGGCCGAGGCCTGCACCCTCTGCGCCGCCCATCTGCCGCTCGGCCCCCGGCCGGTGTTTCGCGTCTCGGTAACGGCGCGGCTGCTGATCGTCGGTCAGGCGCCCGGCACCCGCGTCCATGCCACCGGCATCCCGTGGAACGACGCCAGCGGCGACCGGCTGCGCGCCTGGATGGGGGTGGATCGCGAGACCTTCTATGACGCGCGCCGCATCGCCGTGGTGCCGACCGGGCTGTGTTACCCCGGGCGGCTGGCCAAGGGCGGCGACGCCCCGCCCCGGCCCGACTGCGCCCCCTTGTGGCAGCCGGCCTTCCGCGCCGTCCTTCCAGGGATCGCCCTGACCCTGCTGGTCGGCGGCTATGCCCAGGGTTTTTACCTGGGGCGGCGCGACAGCATGACCGAGCGCGTCCACCGCTTCGACCAGGGCGACCCCGCCTTCTTCCCGCTTCCCCATCCAAGCTGGCGCAACACCGCCTGGATCAATCGCCATCCCTGGTTCGAAGCCGAGGTGTTGCCCGCCCTGCGCGAGCGGGTCGCCGCCCTGCTCTGAGGGCGAAAAAAGCGGCGGACGCTGGTTTGCGCCCGCCGCTGTCGATCAAGCCGATAAAGGCTCGCAAATAGAGGGATGGTGAAGAAAATCGTCGTCGCACTCTGGTCCAGAGCGCTCGGAGATTTTTTCTAGACGGTGGTGTTGACGCCGCCGTCGGCGCTGTCGGCGGCGGGCTTGGGCTCGCGCTTGGGGCCGCCCCGCGACACCACGACCATCGCCGGACGCAGCAGGCGGTCATGGATGACATAGCCGTCCTGCAGCACCGAGACGATGGTGGCATTGGGCACCGCCGTGTTTTCGACTTCCTGCACCGCCTGATGGAAATGCGGATCGAAGGCCTCGTTCAGCGCCTCGACCCGGCGGATTTGATATTGGGCCAGGGCGTTTTCCAGTTCCTTGGCCGTCAGTTCCACGCCGAAGGCGAGGTTCTTGACCATCTCGTTGCCGCCGCGCGCCTCCTCCGGAACGGACAGCAGGGCGCGGCCGAGGTTATCGGCGACGCCAAGAACGGCCTTGGCGAAGTTCGATACCGCGTAGCGGCTGTTATCCTCGATGCGCTTGTCGGCCATCCGCTTGGCGTTCTGAGCCTCGGCCAGGGCGCGCAGATACTCTTCCTTCAAGCGACGATTATCGTCTTCCAGGGCGGTGATCCGCTCCTCGAGGTCGGCCCGGGCGATCGCCTCGGCCGCCTCGGCGACCGCCGCGGTGGTGTCATCGGCGGCGGCGGCGGGAGAGGCGGGAGCGGACGAGTCCTGAGGGGTCCGGCTTTCGGGCGTGTCGTTGTGCTGCGGCATGGCGCGTTCCGTCTTCCAGTCGTCTTCAGGGTTTCAAGGAAAGCCGCTTCAGCCGATCATCCGGCTGATCACCTTGGAGGTGTAATCCACCAAGGGAATGATGCGGCGGTAATTGATGCGGGTGGGACCGATAACGCCAATGGCGCCAACGATCTCTTCCCGGCTGTTCTGATAAGGGGCGACGATCATGGAGCAGCCCGAGACGGAAAACAACTCGTTCTCCGCTCCGATAAAGATCTGAACGCCCTCGGCCAGATTGACCATATCAAGGATTCTCAGAACCTGTTCCTTGGTTTCCAGGGTATCGAACAGATCGCGGATGCGTTCCAGATCCTCCAGGGCGGTGACATCGGCCAAAAGATGGCTTTGGCCGCGCACGATCAGCTCGCCGCCGCGCGTCCCCCCCGACCATGTCGCCATGCCGGTTTCGACCACGCGCTGGGCGAGATCGTCCAGGGCGCTGCGATGGCTGTCGAGTTCCTCTTGAATCTCCGAGCGCGCCTCTTCCAGGGTGCGTCCGGTCAGCCGGGCGTTCAGGTAATTGGTGGCCTCGGCCAGGGCGCTGGGCGGCAGGCCCTGGGGCACCTCAAGCACGCGGTTTTCGACAAGGCCGTTTTCGGTGATCATGATCACCATCGCCCGCCCGGGGCCGAGCGGCACGAATTCGATGTGCTTGAGGGCGCTGTCGGTCTTGGGGGCGAGCACCAGCCCGGCGCAGCGCGCCAGCCCCGACAGCAGCGAGGTCGCGTCGCTCAGCATGTCGTCAAGGTTCTTGCCGGCGGCCTGAACCCGGCCATCGATATGGCGGCGCTCTTCCGAGGTCAGCCCGCCCAATTCCATCAGGCCGTTGACGAACAGGCGCAGCCCGGCATCGGTGGGCAGGCGCCCGGCCGAGGTATGGGGGGCATAAAGCAGCCCCAAGTCCTCAAGGTCGGCCATGACATTGCGGATGGTGGCGGGCGACAGGGCCACCGTCAGGCGCCGCGACAAGGTGCGCGAGCCGACCGGCTCGCCGGTTTCCACATAGGTTTCCACGATCTGGCCGAAGATCTGGCGGGAGCGCTCATCCAGTTCGGTCACGATGCCGCCGCGACCCGTCACCACCATCGGTCCCAACCTCCTGCCGTCGATCTTAAAGGGACGCCCTTTAAGGACCCTGTCGTCAAGGTAGGGCGCTCCCGACCCCCGGTCAACGGGGCGAGCGCCGCCGCTTCTCCCCATCGGCCGGGCGAAACCCTTGCGGCGGCCGGCGCGGACCTCTAGCTTGCCGGCAAACATCCCCCTTTCCTCCTCGTAAGGACCATCTCCATGAGACCCTCCGGTCGCGCCGTCGACAGCCTGCGCTCCATCGTTCTCGAGCCGGGCTATTCCAAGCATGCCGAAGGATCGTGCATGGCCCGCTTCGGCGATACCCATGTGCTGTGCACCGCCTCGATCGAGGAGCGGGTGCCGGGCTGGATGCGCGGCGGCGGCAAGGGCTGGGTGACCGCCGAATACGGCATGCTGCCGCGCTCGACCCATACCCGCACCGACCGCGAGGCGGCGCGCGGGCGCCAAAGCGGCCGCACCCAGGAAATTCAGCGCCTGATCGGCCGCTCGCTGCGCTCAGTCACCGACCTGAAAAAGATCGGCGAAATCCAGATCCGCCTGGATTGCGATGTCATCCAGGCCGATGGCGGCACCCGCACCGCCGCCATCACCGGATCGTGGGTGGCGCTTTATCAGGCGCTGGCGCGCTTCGAGAAGCTGGGCCTTGGCGCCCTGCCGCCGCTGACCGACCATGTGGCGGCGGTGTCTTGCGGCCTGTGCGATGGCGTGGCCGTGCTCGATCTTGATTACGCCGAGGACAGCACGGCCCAGGCCGATGCCAATTTCGTTTTGACCGGTACCGGCGGCATCGTCGAGATCCAGGGCACGGCCGAAACCTCGCCCTTCGCCCAGGCCCAGTTCATGGAGTTGCTGGCCCTGGCGCAAAAAGGCATCACCGAGTTGGTCGCCCTGCAGAAGGCGGCCCTCGCCAGCTTGCGCTAATTCTTTTCCGTTTCCCCCGATCAGGACCTGATGGCCATGTCGCGTCGCCTTGTTGAAAGTCCGCTGGTCGTTGCCAGCCATAACGCCGGAAAGGTCCGCGAGATCGCCGAGTTGATCGCGCCCTTCGGCCTGGAAGCGCGATCGGCGGCCAGCCTCGATCTGCCCGAACCCGAGGAAACCGGATCGAGCTTCGTCGAAAACGCCCTGCTCAAGGCCCATGCGGCGGCCCGGGCCACCGGTCTGCCCGCCCTGGCCGATGATTCCGGGCTGGCCGTCAGCGCCCTGGGCGGCGATCCCGGCATCTACTCGGCGCGATGGGCCGGTCCGACCAAGGACTTCGCCTTGGCCATGGCGACGATTAATCATCTCCTAGGAGACAATCCCGACCGCAGCGCCCATTTCGTCTGCGCCCTCGCCCTGGCTTGGCCCGATGGTCATGCCGAGACCTTCGAGGGCCGGGTCGACGGCGTGCTGGTCTGGCCACCGCGCGGCGATCAGGGCTTTGGCTATGATCCGATGTTCCTGGGCGAGGGCGCGGCCGAAACCTTTGGCGAGATGGACCCGGCGGCCAAACACGCCATCAGCCACCGCGCCCGCGCCTTCGCCTTGCTGGTGGCGGCATGCCTGGGCGGCTGAGCCCCCCTGCCACCGCCGTCGCCACCGCCGTCGGGGCCCAGGGGGACGAGGGCTTCGGCGTTTATGTCCATTGGCCGTTCTGCCTGTCGAAATGCCCCTATTGCGACTTCAACAGCCATGTCGCCGCCGCCCCCCTTGATCAGGCGGCGTGGCGCCAGGGGCTGCTTCGCGATCTGGAAACCCAGGCCGGAGCCCTGCCGCCCCGGCAACGCCGTCTGACCAGCGTCTTCTTTGGCGGCGGCACGCCCTCGCTGATGGACCCGGCGACGGTGGGCGCGGTGATCGACAAGGCGCTCGCGCTGTGGCCGGTGGCCGATGATCTGGAAATCACCCTGGAAGCCAATCCGGGCACGGTGGAGCGCGGGCGCTTCGCCGATTTCCGCCAAGCCGGCGTCACCCGCCTCTCCCTTGGCGTCCAGTCGCTCGAGGACGAGGCCCTGCGCTTCCTTGGGCGCCGCCATGACGCCGCCGGCGCCCTGGCCGCCCTGGAGACGGCGCGCGCCCTGTTCGAGCGCTTCTCGTTCGATCTGATCTATGCCCGCCCCGGTCAGACCCTGGACGCCTGGGAGGATGAACTGGCCCGGGCCGTAGCCCTCGGCCCCAGCCATCTGTCGGTCTATCAATTAACCATCGAGGCCGGCACCCGGTTTTTCGCCGAACACGCCCGGGGCGCCTTCGTTCTGCCCGACGAGGACCTGGGGGCGGCGCTGTTCGAGCTGACCCGCCAACGCCTGACCGAGGCCGGCCTGCCGGCCTATGAGGTTTCCAACCACGCCCGCCCCGGCGAGGAATCGCGCCACAACCTGATCTATTGGCGCGGCGGCGAGTATCTGGGCGTCGGCCCGGGGGCCCATGGCCGCCTGACCAGCGCCACGGACGAAGGCGCCTTTCAGGCCACCGTCGCCCACCGCGCCCCCGAGGTCTGGCTGCGCCACGTAAGCCAGCAGGGTCACGGCCTGAAAAGCACCACGGCGATTGACCGCCGCCAGCGCGCCGAGGAAATGGTGATGATGGGCCTGCGCCTCGAGGAGGGGCTGGTGGAAGAGCGCCTTCTGCGCCTGACCGGCCTGGGCTTCGCCGAGGTGCTTGATGCCGGCGGGCTGGCGATGGCCAGCGAAGAAGGCCTGCTCCACCGCCCCGCCCCGGGCGTTCTGCGGGCGACCGGCGCCGGGATGGCGGTGCTCAACGCCCTGACCGCCGCCCTTCTCGCTTACGATCCCAACCGATAGCCGCCGTCTTCGGTCAGCAGCACGCGGGCTTTGACCGGATCGGCCTCCATCTTGCGCCGCAGGCGATAGATGTGGGTTTCCAGGGTGTGGGTGGTGATGCCGGCGCCATAGCCCCATACCTCGTGAAGCAGGGTCTCGCGGTCAACCGCCTTGCCGCCGGCCCGGCATAGGAAGGCCAGGATGCCGGTTTCCTTTTCGGTCAGGCGCAGGCTGCGCCCCTCCCCGGGGCCGACCAGCATCTTGTCGGCGGGCTGGAAACGGTAAGGGCCAACGATGAAGCTTTCCTCGCCTCCGCCCTCCTTCGCCTTCATCCGCGCCCGCAGCAGGGCAAGCAGCGCGCCCAGGCGCACCGGCTTGTCGACCCTTTCGACCGGTCCCAGATCGGTAGGCGGCGGCGGGGCTCCGGGGCCGGCCAGAAGGACCAGCGGCGCTTCGATCCCGGCCTCGCGCAGGGCCCGGCACACCGTTTCTCCGCCCCCGGCGCCCTCCCCGGCCCCCAGATCGACCAGCAGCAGATCGAAGACCGCGGTCGCCGCTCGCTCCAGGGCCTGGGCCAGCGAGGTCACCTCGTCGACGGGGCCGAAATCCTCCTGGGCGCGCAGTTGCTCCCCCAGCGCGCGACGAAAACTGTCGTCTTCGACAACCAGGAGCAGGCGCTTGCCGGACGTCATGGTTTGTTGCACTCTCCGTTCTTTCCGCAGGGTCCTTGATACCATCGCCGAGGTGTTTTTGGTACATAAGCTGGCGCGGGCGGCGCGGCCCCCGGGGCCCTCGCAAGGACGCGGCCTTTCCATAGCCCCCCTCCCCGCCCTATCTATGAGCCGGCCCCCGACCCGGCGCCTTTTTCCGGCGCGGCTTTTCGCACCCAAGTTGGACAGGTTCCGTGACCGATAACGCCCCTTGCGTCCCCTTCGCCTCCGCCGCCGCCGATCCGCTCGCCGACACCGGCCGATTGCTCGCCCGCGTCGACCGGGGATTGGCCGAATTGCGCCTGGGCGCGGCGGTGACGATTACCGGCGATGACGGCCGATTGATGGCGCTGGCGGCGGAATCCGCCTCGGCGCAGACCCTGGCCGATCTGGCCGCCCTCGGCCCTTCGCCCAGGGTGATTCTGACCGGCCGGCGGGCCTCGGTGCTCGGTCTGGCGCCGGCGGCGACAACGCCGGTGGCCGTCACCCTGAAGGGCGGGCTGGACGTTGGAGCGATTTGCCGGCTGGCCGATCCCTGCCTTGATCTGGACGGGCCCTTGCCGGCGATCGCCGCCGTCGACCCGATCGCCGGCGATGGATCGGCCGGAGCGGCGGTGGTTCTGGCCAAGCTGGCCCGCCTGTTGCCCGCCGCCGTGGTGGTCGCCCTGGAGGGCGCCGGCCCGCCGGCGACCGACCCCGCCGCCCCCCTCGCCTTCGCTCTGGCCGCCACGGATATCTTGCGTTACCAGACCGCCGCCGCCCGGTCGCTGCGCAAGGTGAGCGAGGCGCGGGTTCCCTTGGCCGGGGCCGAGCACACCCGCATCCTGGCCTTCCGCCCTTCGGACGGCGGAACCGAGCATCTGGCGATCATCGTCGGCGAGCCCGATTCCTTGCAGCCGGTTCTCACCCGCCTGCATTCCGAATGTTTCACCGGCGATCTTCTGGGGTCGCTGCGCTGCGATTGCGGCGACCAGCTGCGCGGTGCCCTTGACGCCATCGCCGCGGAGGGCAGCGGCGTGCTGCTGTATCTGGCCCAGGAAGGCCGGGGCATCGGGCTGGTCAACAAGCTGCGCGCCTATCAGCTGCAAGACCAGGGCTTTGATACCCTTGATGCCAATGGCCAGCTTGGCTTCGATGACGACGAGCGCATCTATCTGCCCGCCGCCGAGATCCTGCGCCAGCTTGGCATTTCGCGGGTCCGGCTTCTGACCAATAATCCGCTGAAGGTCGAGGCGCTTGGCCGCCACGCCATCACCGTGGTCGAGCGCGTTCCCCATATCTATGAACCCAACCCCTATAACCTGCGCTACCTGCAGACCAAGGCCCGGCGCAGCGGTCATCTGTTTTAGGGGGGTGTTTTAGGGCGGATGTTTTGGGGTGGGCGCCGGTCGTTCCTGCCCCTTGCGCCGGCCCGGATCGGCATATCCTGCCCACCTCGGGGTTTTTTCCGCCCGTGATCCGGCGCCGAACGCCCTGCCGAAAGCCCGGCAACCCGGGGGCGACTCGGCGCTGAAAGGCCGATCGGGGAGCAAATTGGTGATGGCACAAAGTTTGCTTTGATATGGGTGACTTAGAGGGTCCCTCGGGACCGCCCCCGCTTCAAGGAACCGACCATGGCCGTCGACGCGACAGTTTCCGCCGCACCGACTCCGGCAAAGGACCAAGCGACCCCCGGCTATCGGATCGAGGGCGACAAGGTCATCAACGACGGTTTCCTGGACGGCTTCACGTTCTGGGACGCCCTTGATGTGGTCAACCCCTTGCAGCACATTCCCATCGTTGGCCCGATCTACCGGGAACTCACCGGCGATGAACTGAAAGCGGGCCCCCGGTTGGCCGGCGGAACGCTGTTTGGCGGGGTGCTGGGTCTGGTCGATGCCGCCGTCAACGTCGCCGTTCAAAAGATGACCGGCAAGGACATCGGCGGCCATGTGATCGCCTTGGCCAAATCGGCCGCCGGCTATGACGAGGAGCCGGTGCTGACCGCCAAGGTCGCCGCGCCGAGCGGTACCGCCGCCGCGCTTGATCCCCATGCCCCGATCAGTTTGCTGCCGCCCAAATGGCAGGCCACGGCCAGCGCCGCGTCGACCGCCGGCGCGGGCACTGGTGCGGGCGGGCCGGCGGACAAGACCATGCCCCTTGGCTATGACGCCCTGACCCCGGCCGGGGCGGCGAGCGGCGCCACCGGCGCCGGGTCGGGCAAGGCCAAACCGGGCAAGGTCGATCTGATCCTGCCCCAGCAGAAGGCCGACCGGACCAGCGGCAGCGAACCCCAGGGCCTGCCCCTGGGCTATGACGCCCTGGCGGCGACCGGGGCCAAGACCAGCGCCGTCCCCTCGGCCCAGGTGGCGAAGCTGCAGGCCCAGACCGGCGACGCCAAGGCCGCCCTGGCCCGCACCATCGCCGCCCAGGAAGGCGGCCAATTGGGCACCATCGGCCAGCAGGGGGGCCAGCAGGGAAGCCAGCAAAGCGCCTCCGCCCGCCGGCCCGGCCCCACCAGCCTTACCCAGCAAGAAGGCCCGCAACGCACCTTCTCGGGCAAGACCCTGGCCCAGTATCAGGCCCAGGCCCCGGGCGTGGTGACGGCGCGCATGCCGACCACGCTGACCGGTTCGCGCGTTGGCTCGGCGCAGACCGTGGCCCCCGGCCGCTCGCCGCGCGAGTTGACCGATCCGGCGACCATGGCCGGCCTGCTTACCATGCAGGCCGAGGCCAACCGCCTGCCCAAAACCTCGAACGGCCAGTCCCAAGGTGGGGACAGCGGGGCGACCGATGTGGGCGATACCCTGAGCATTCCCGAAAAAGGCCGACCGACGGCTTCGGCGACGCCGCCAAACGGCTTGACGACCTCCCCCGGCGTGGCGTCTTCTGCCGCCGCGGCCCCGGCCGCAGCCGTTACTGGGGATCAAACCAGCCCCTGGTTCAACCAGCAGATGATGCGCGGGCTGGAAAAGTACCAGAAATCCCGGGGTGGCCTTCCGACCAGCGGCACCGACATCAACGCCTGATAAGCCTTTTGGCGGAGGTTAAGCGATGGCTGCGCTGCTGCGCGTGGGTCCCGACGCCCTGTTGCGGGTGAACGATCTGGTTTTCCCCTGCCGCCTGGGCCGCGCCGGCCGACGGGCCGACAAAGTGGAAGGCGATGGGGCGACGCCGATCGGCCGCTTCCCCTTGCGCACCGTTTTCTACCGCCCCGACCGGGGCGAAGCGCCGGCCGGCGGCCTGCCGGTCCGCGCGCTTGATCCCTCGATGGGCTGGTGCGACGATCCCGCCGACCCCGCCTATAACCAGCCGGTCACCCTGCCCTATCGGGCAAGCGCCGAAACCCTGTGGCGCGACGACGACCTGTACGACATCGTCGTCGTGCTTGGTCATAACGACGACCCGGTGGTTGTCGGCGCCGGCAGCGCCATTTTCCTGCACGTCGCGGCCGCCGATGGCCGGCCCACCGCCGGCTGCGTCGCCCTGGCCGTCGCCGACCTGCGCCGCGTGCTGGCGCTCTGCGACGAAAACGCCGAGATCGAGATCAGCCCCTAACCCCCGATCGGCGTGCCGAGCAGGGCGCGGCGGTCGCCGAAAATCGCCGTTCCCAGGCGCACATGGGTAGCGCCAAAGGCCACGGCCACCCCGTAATCGGCGCTCATCCCCATGCTCAGCACCCCCAGCCCGTGACGGCGGGCGATTTCGCGCAGCAGGGCGAAATGGGGAGACGGTTCGTCGTCGACCGGGGGAATGCACATCAAGCCGCGCACATCGAGCCCCAAATCCTCGCGGCATTCACGCAAAAAACCATCGGCGTCGCGCGGCAGGATCCCGGCTTTCTGCGGCTCCTCACCCGTATTGACCTGGATGAGCACCGGCAGGCGCCGTCCCTGATGGTCCATCTCCTCGGCCAGGGCGCGGGCGAGGCGCGGGCGATCGACCGAATCGATGGCGTCAAACAGCGCAACGGCCTCGCGCACCTTGTTGGTTTGCAAGGGCCCGATCAGATGCAGATCGATATCGGCGTGATCGGCCTTGAAGGCCGGCCATTTGCCCTGGGCCTCCTGAACCCGGTTCTCGCCGAACAAGCGGTGGCCGGCGCGCAGGGCGGCGCGCACCCGTTCGGGCCCGTTGTTCTTGCTGACGGCGACCAGGGCGACCCCGGCGGCGTCGCGGCCCACCGGCTTGCAGGCGTCGGCGATGGCGCCGCGCACGGCGCGCAGGTTTTCGACCACGTCGAGACAGGGGGCGGGAAGCGGTTCGATCATCTCACAGTCCATTCGCGGCGGTGGGGTCCCGGCGGGCGAGGACGCTTTCGCGCCGCTCCCGGCCGCCATTCCGCGCATAACGGGTGCGGCCGGGGGCGCGCGGGGGTAAGCTCGCCCGTATCATGCCCCGTACCCTAGTGCATTTCATCGCCAAGGGGAGCCCGCTTTCACGCCTAGGCTCCCGCCGCTCCGCCGCCGCCCCGCCGCGACTGCTGCTGATGACCGATGACCAGCGCTTGGCCGATCCGCTGGGCGCGGCCGACCGTCTGCCGCCCAAGGCCGGGGTGATCGTGCGCCATTACGCCTGCGCCGGCGCCGTCCGTCATGGGTTGGCCCGGGCGCTGATCGCCCGGCTGCGGGCGCGGCGCATCGCCGTCATCCTGGCCGCGCCGTCGCCCGCCCACGCCTTGCCGGCGGGCTTGGCCGGCCTGCATCTGCCCGACAAGCTGGCCGCCCATGGCTTGCTTGCCCGCCTGTTGCTGTGGCGCCGGGCGGCGCGGGGTCGTTGGCTTTGCGCCGCCGCCCATGACGCCCCGGCGATGATCCGCGCCCGCCGCCTGGGCTGCGCCCTGATCGTGCTGTCGCCGCTGTTCCCCACGGCCAGCCATCCCGGCGCCCGGGGGCTTGGCGCGCGGCGCGCCGCCTTGCTGATCCACCGGCTGGCCGCCCGCCGCGCGCCGGCGGGCTCACGCGCCGGCAAAGCGCCGGCGGTGATCGCCCTTGGCGGCATCTCGACGCTCAGTTTTCGCCGGCTTGCCGGCTGCGGCTTTGGCGGAATCGCCGGAATTTCCGCCCTTCCGGGGATGAAATGGCGGCGATCGGGCCGCGAAAAGCCAAAGCCGCGTACCGGGGATGGAAAAAGCCGGCGGCCACCGGTATGTTTGTCGCCGCTTTCGGCGTGACCGGCACCCCGCCCCTTCGCCCTTCCGCCTCATCGACGGGTAACAACAACCATGACCTCCTGGCATCACCCCACCCTGCCGCAGCCTGTTTCCCCTGCGCGATCGAAGCGAACCGCCCGCGGGGCGGCCACGGTGCTCGCCGTCGCCTTCACCCTTGGGCTGACGGCTTGCGAAGGCTCGCAGGCCGTCTTCCCCGAGCAGGACAAGGCCACCAAACAGCGCGTCTACCGCGATCCGTCCAAGCCCGATGAAACCCCGGGGCTGTTCGGGCCGAGCGGCCTGAACATCCTGGGCGGCAAAGGCGGTTCGTCCGAGCCGGGCGCCAGCGGCGTCGGGGTCAATAGTTTCCTGTGGCGGGCCTCGCTCGACACCATGGGCTTCATGCCGCTGACCTCGGCCGATCCCTTCGGCGGGGTGATCATCACCGATTGGTACGCCCCCCCCGAAAGCCCCAACGAACGCTTCAAGGCCAATGTCTATATCCTGTCCAAGGGCCTGCGCGCCGATGGCGTGAAGGTCTCGGTGTTCAAGCAGCAGCGCAGCGCCGGGGGAACCTGGAGCGACGCGCCGGTGGCGACCGAGGTGGCGACCGATATGGAAAACGCCATCCTGACCCGGGCCCGCCAATTGCGGCTTTCGGTGATGAACGCCCAGTAACCCTTTCCCCGCGGGGCGCGCGCGCCTCCGCGCCGGCCTCCCCGCTGTCCGGCCCGCCCCGCTTCCTGTTTGGCTAAAGAAAGACTGTCGAGAAATGGCGTCCGAGGATCGTTACAACGTTAAGGAAACCGAGGCCAAGTGGCAGACCGCCTGGGCCGAAGGCGGATGTTTCACCGCCCGCGAGGATCGGACGCGGCCGAAGTATTATGTTCTTGAAATGTTCCCCTATCCGTCGGGGCGCATCCACATGGGCCATGTGCGCAATTACACGCTGGGCGACGTCGTCGCCCGCTTCAAGCGGGCCCAGGGCTTCAATGTGCTTCATCCGATGGGCTGGGACGCCTTTGGCCTGCCGGCGGAAAACGCCGCCATCCAGCGCGGCGTCCATCCGGCGACATGGACCCGTCAGAACATCGCGATCATGCGCGAGCAGTTCAAGCCGATGGGGCTGTCGATCGACTGGAGCCGCGAGGTCAGCACCTGCGAGCCGGCCTATTATCGCCACGAACAGAAGATGTTCCTGGATTTCCTCAAGGCCGGTCTGGCCTATCGCCGTGAATCCTGGGTCAATTGGGACCCGGTGGAGCATACGGTGCTGGCCAACGAGCAGGTGATCGACGGCAAGGGCTGGCGCTCGGGCGCCCCGGTCGAGCGTCGCAAGCTGTCGCAGTGGTTCTTGCGCATCACCCGCTACGCCGAGGATCTGCTGGCCGCCATCGGCGATCTTGATCGCTGGCCCGATAAGGTCCGGCTGATGCAGACCAATTGGATCGGCCGTTCGGAAGGCGCCCGGGTGCGCTTTGGGCTGGTCGGCCGCGATCAGGCGCTGGAGGTCTATACCACCCGCCCCGATACGCTGTTTGGCGCGTCGTTCTGCGCCATTTCGGCCAATCATCCGCTGGCGGCTGAAATCGCCGCCACCAATCCCGATCTCGCCGCCTTCATCGCCGAGTGCGGGCGCATGGGCACCAGCGAGGTCGAGATCGAGACGGCCGAGAAAAAGGGCTTCGATACCGGCCTCAAGGTGCGTCATCCCTTCGATCCGGCCTGGGAACTGCCGGTCTATGTCGCCAATTTCGTGCTGATGGAATACGGCACCGGGGCGATTTTCGGCTGCCCGGCCCATGATCAGCGCGACATGGACTTCGCCCGCAAATACGGCCTGCCCGTGCGCGCCGTCGTCGCCCCGGCCGGGGTCGACGCCGAGGCTTTCGCCAAGGATCTGGAAGCCTCCGACACCGCCTTCTCCGAAGATGGCGTGGCGATCGCTTCGGGCTTCCTCGATGGCCTTCCGGTCAGCGAGGCCAAGGCCCGGGCGATCGCCCATATCGCCGAGCTGGGCGCCGGCGAAGGCGTGGTCCAGTTCCGCCTGCGCGACTGGGGCGTTTCCCGCCAGCGCTATTGGGGCTGCCCGATCCCGATCATCCATTGCGACGACTGCGGCCCGGTCCCCGTGCCCGAGGATCAGCTGCCGGTGCTGCTGCCCGAGGATGTGACCTTCGACAAGCCGGGCAATCCGCTTGATCACCACCCAACCTGGAAGCATGTGGCCTGCCCGCAGTGCGGCAAGCCGGCGCGGCGTGAAACCGATACCTTCGACACCTTCTTCGAAAGCTCGTGGTATTTCGCCCGCTTCTGCGCCCCCCACGACACCGACAGGGCCTTCGAGCGCGAGGCGGTCGATTACTGGCTGCCCGTCGACCAATATGTCGGCGGTGTCGAGCATGCGGTTTTGCACCTGCTGTATTCGCGCTTTTTCACCCGGGCGCTGCGCGATTGCGGCTATCTGGGGGTGAGCGAGCCCTTCACCGGGTTGTTCACCCAGGGCATGATCTGCCACGAGACCTATCGCGACACGGATGGCGCTTGGCTGTCGCCCGATCAGATCGACAAGGCCGCCGATGGCACGGCGACCCTGCTGTCCGACGGCTCGCCCGTCAGCGTCGGCCGGTCGGAAAAGATGTCGAAATCGAAGATGAACACGGTCGATCCGACCGCCATCCTCGAGTCGTACGGCGCCGATGCCGCCCGGCTGTTCATGTTGTCGGACAGCCCGCCCGACCGCGATATGGATTGGACCGATTCCGGCATCGAAGGCGCTTGGCGCTATATCGGCCGGCTGTGGCGGATGGCCCTTCAGCCGCAGATCGACCCCGGCGCCGTCGGCGCGCCGCTTCCCGCCGATCTTGGCCCCGGGGCCGCTGCCCTGGTTCGCCACGTCCACAAGGCGGTGGCCGGCGTCACCGATGATCTGGAGAAATTCCGCTTCAACGCCGCCGTCGCCCGCCTGCGCGAGCTGACCAACGCCATCGCCGCCCTTGACGGCAAGGAGGCCGGGGCCGGCGCCGTTTATCGCTTCGCCCTGGAAACCGCCGCCCGGCTGGCGGCGCCGATGATCCCCCATATCGCCGAGGAGATGTGGAGCCATCTGGGCCGGGACGGGCTGCTGGCCGAAACGCCCTGGCCGACCTGGGACCCCTTGATGCTGATCGACGATCAGGTGACCATCGCCGTGCAGGTGAACGGCAAGATGCGCGGCACCGTCGATCTGCCCAAGGACGCCAAGCGGGAAGATGCCGAGGCCGCCGCCCTGGCCCTGCCCACCGTTCTTGCCCAGCTTGCCGGGGCCGCGCCGCGCAAGGTTATCGTCGTGCCCAACAGGATCATCAATGTCGTGGTCTAGACGCCAGGCCCTTGTCCTTCTCGCCGGGGCCCTGGTCCCGGCGGGCTGCGGCTTCCGGCCGATGCTGGCCGATCGCCCCGGCGCCGCCGGCCGTGGCGGGGCCTCGGGCGCCTTGGCCGGGATCTATGTCCATTCCGTGACCTATTCCAAGGAAGAGGATGCGCGCTTCGGTCAGGAAATCCGCAATGCCCTGATCGATCGCCTTGGCCTTCCCGATCAACCGACCTATGGGCTGACCCTGGTGGGCAGCTTGATCCGGCGCAGCTCGGGCATCACCAAGAGGGACCGGACCACCCGCTACACCATGAGCGCCTCGATCACCTTCCAGCTGCGCGCCCTTGATCGCGCCGGCGTGCAGCCGCCCAAGCCGCTGCTGTCGGGAACCGAGACCTCATGGGCGGCCTATGACGTGATCGGCTCGCCCTTCGCCAACGAGATGAACGAGCGCGACGCGGTCAGCCGCACCGCCGAACAGATCGCCGATCAGCTTTACACCCGCCTTGGCGCCTATTTCTCGCAAGCCCCGGCTCCGGCCGGCCGGGTTCTTTAGCCGCGCCCGTGAAACTGACCGGCCAAGCCATCGACGGCTTCCTGCGCAAGCCCGATCCGAAAATCCGCTGCGTGCTGGTTTATGGCCCCGACGAGGGGCTGGTGCGCGAGCGGCTGGAGCAGCTGGCGCGCACGGTGGTCGCCGATCCCAAGGACCCCTTCCGCATCACCGACCTGTCGGGCGACGATCTGCGCGCCGATCCGGCGCGGCTGGCCGACGAGGCGGCGGCCCTGGCCTTTGGCGGCGGGCGGCGGCTGGTGCGTCTGCGTCAGATGACCGACCAGCACGCCCCGCGCCTTAAGGCCTTCGTCGAAGCCCCGGTTGGCGAGGCCCTGGTGCTGGTCCAGGGCGGCGATCTCACGGCCCGCTCCGCCCTGCGCAAGCTGTTCGAAGGGGCTAGCGCCGCCGCCGCCCTGCCCTGCTACGCCGATGAGGGGCGGTCGCTTGAGACCCTGGTGCGCGCCACCCTGGCCGAGGCCCGGCTGGCCGCCGCCCCCGAGGTGATCGACTATCTGGTGGCCAATCTGGGCGGCGATCGCGGGGTCAGCCGCTCGGAACTGGCCAAGCTGGTGACCTATTGCGGCAAGGCCACCAGCGTGTCCCTGGACGACGCCCTGGCCTGCGTGGGCGATAGCGCCCAGATCGGCCTTGATATGCTGACCAACGCCGTGGCCGAGGGCGATAGCGCCACCGCCTTGCGCGCCCTTGACCGCCTGGGTCAGGAAGGCATGGCGACGGTCGCCCTTCTGCGGGGCCTGACCCGCCACTTCACCCGGCTGCATCTGGTCGCCGGACTGATCGCCGGGGGAACGAGCGTGGATCAGGCCCTGGCCGCGCTCAAGCCGCCGGTGATGTTCAAACTGGCCCCGCGATTCCGCAGCCAAGTTCAGCGCTGGTCAGCCGAGCGCCTTGCCCAGGCCCTGGATCTGTTGCTTGACGCCGAAATCGACGCGAAGAGCAGCGGCCTGCCCGAGCGCGCCCTGGTGGAACGTCTGTTGCTGCGTCTGGCCCGGGGGGCAAAAACCGCCAGCCGCTGAAGAGGACGCCCTTGGCCTCGATCCGCGGGACGGATGTCCGCCCCCTTGCTTTCGTGAATGGGTATTTCTTTGTTTTTTCAACAGGTTCCGCAGGTCCAAGACTCGCGGCCGCAGGGCGATCGATCCCCCCCCAATCGCCCCGCGTCCCCCCTGTCATAGGAATTTTGGCGGCATTGGGGCGGCCGTGGATCAAAATTCGCTCAAACTCTTCCCGGGGGTGGCGACGGACCGGTGACCGATCCCCCCCTCTTGTCGTAACCGGGTCGGCGGCAAGGATCGCTCCGCCCCATCCCCGTGAATGGGATTTCCGCCAATTACCCGTTGGCGAGGGGGGGCTCTTCACCGGCCAAGCGCTGCAGGGGGCCCTGATGGCCACGGGTCAGGCGATGGAGGATGTCGTCAAGCTGGGAGAGACTATCGTAGTCGATGGTCAGCCGGCCACCGCGCGCCTTGGCCGAAATCTCGACCGCCAGACCCAGAACATTGGAAATATCGCGCTCAAGGGCCAGGGTATCGGCATCTTTGTCTGTCGGCGCCGCCGTCGCCGGCCGACGCGGCTTATTGGCCGCCGCCGCCGCCTGCTGCACCAGCTTTTCGGTCTGCCGCACATTCAAGCCGCGCGACACGACAAGACGGGCGAGATCGGAGATCGCCTCGGTCGTCAACAAGGCCCGGGCATGGCCGGCCGAAAGCGCCCCCTTCTCCACCATCTCGCGCACGTCATCGGGAAGCTGCAGCAATCGCATGGTATTGGCGACGTGACTGCGGCTTTTGCCGACGACCTTGGCCAGATCTTCCTGGGTATGGGCGAAATCCTCCAGCAGGCGGCGATAGCCCTCGGCTTCTTCCAGCGGCGAAAGATCCTGGCGCTGCAGGTTTTCGATCAGCGCGACTTCCAGGGTTTCCTGGTCGGAGAAGCTGCGGACCAGCACCGGCACTTCATGGAGCTGCGCCCGCTGGGCGGCGCGCCAGCGCCGTTCACCAGCGATGATCTGGAAGGTGCCGGGTTGATTGGGATCGGGCCGGGCGAGAATCGGCGACAAGATTCCCTTGGCGCGGATCGATTCCGTCAGATCGGCGATCGCCTCTTCATCGAAATGGCGGCGCGGCTGATCGGGGTTGGGAACGAGGGCGCCGACCGGCAGCACCTGAATCGCCCGTCCCGAGGCGACAGCGGCGGCGGCGGCGGCGGCGGATTCCTGAACGACGGTGTCGTTGGGATCATCGCCAAGCAGGGCCGATAACCCCCGGCCCAGACCGCGCCGCCGACCGGGTGCTGCTGTGTCTCCGTTCATGCCGCCAATCCGCCTTCCTGCTTGATTATCTCGCCGGCCAAATGCAGATAGGCCTGCGACCCGGCACATTTAAGGTCATAGAGCAGCACGGGCTTGCCATGGGAGGGCGCCTCGGAAATCCGCACATTGCGCGGAATCACCGTCTTGTAGACCTTGGCGCCGAAATAGTCGCGCACATCGGCCGCCACCATCTCCGACAGGTTATTGCGGCGATCGAACATGGTCAGAACGATGCCTTGAATTTCCAGGCGCGGATTGAAGGCCTTGCGGACACGATCGATGGTCTTGACCAGATGGCTCACCCCTTCCAGGGCGAAGAATTCGCACTGCAGCGGCACCATCACCGCATCGGCGGCGATCAGGGCGTTAAGGGTCAGCAGGCCCAAGGCCGGCGGGCAATCGACCAGCACATAATCAAAATCGATCAGTTCATCGGCCAAGGCCATGCGCAGGCGGAATTCGCGCTGCGTCCGCTCGACCAGCTCCAACTCGGCGCCGGCCAGATCGACGCCGGCCGGAATCACCGCCAAGCGCGGAATGCCGGTGGGGGTGACGGCGGCGCGCGCCTTGGCGTCGCCCATCAAGATATCATAGGTGGTGACTTTGCGGGCGGCGGACGACAGGCCGAGGCCGGTTGAGGCATTGCCCTGCGGATCCATATCGATGATCAGCACCCGCTTGCCGGTGGCCGCCAGGGCGGTGGCGAGATTGATCGCCGTGGTGGTCTTGCCCACCCCGCCCTTCTGATTGGCGATGGCGATGATCCGCGGGGTGTTGAGAACGAGCTTGGCCGACAACGCGGGGGCCGCGATGGCTTGATCAGGCACGGTGTATCTCTCCGATGCGCAGGATATGTCCGGTGGGATCGCTGCGGCTGGCAAACCGCTCCACCGACATTGTCCATTGGCTCTGGGCCTCGGTCAATTCGTCATCAACCGATTGGCCCTTCAGGAACACCCCTTGTGCACCCGCGAGAAGGAAGGGGGCGGCACCCTCGAGGATCCGTGCGAGGGGCGCAAAGGCTCGGGCCGTGACCACATCCACCGGGAAGACCGGCAGGGCTTCGAGCCGCAGCGTATGGAGGACGATTCGGGTGTTGGTGATCCGCGCCGCCTCGATGAGAAAGGCGCTCTTGCGACCATCGGCTTCCACCAGATGAACCTCGGGCACGCCGAGGATGGCCAGAACCAGCCCGGGAAATCCGGCGCCGCTGCCCAGATCAAGCAGCACCCGCGTCGGGGTCGGCAGCAACGCCAGCAGTTGGGCGGAGTCCAAAAAATGCCGGCGCCAGGGATCGTCCAGGGTGGTTTTGCCCACCAGATTGATCCGCCGTTGCCACTTTTCGAGCACCGCAAGATAGGCCTCCAGCCGCTCGACTGTTTCACGTGAAACAGGAACGTCAGCGGCGAAGGCCTCGGGCGTCATCGGCGGCACCGGGTTCTCCTTATCCAAACCAGGAAAAAAGCGCAACGTCGGCGGCCAACTGTTTCACGTGAAACACTCTTCCACCGAGTCTCTCTCCCTTCTCTTCACATGTCGGAGCAGAGCCGTCAAGGCCGCCGGGGTCATACCGGGAATGCGCGCCGCCGCGCCAAGGGTCGCCGGCCGGGCCAAAGTCAGCTTGCCGCGCAGTTCCGCCGACAGATTGGCTAGGCCGTCATAGGCCAGATCGGCGGGCAGAACCAGGGCCTCATCGCGGCGAAAGGCGGCGACATCGCCATGCATACGCTCCAGATAGCCGGCATAGCGGGCGCCGATTTCCAGTTGCTCGGCGACATCGGGGCGGATCGCCCCGAGCTCGGGCCACAGGGCCACCAGCCGCGCCCAGTCGATATCGGCATGGCAGAGCAGATCCAGCGGCGTCCGCCGCTGACCGTCCTGATTGACGGCGATGCCGCGCCGGGCCAGGTCCGGCGGGGTCAGCGCCAAGCCGTCGATCATCGTCCGCGCCGCCGTCAACGCCGCCCGCTTGTCCTCGAAGGCGGCGGTGCGCGCGGCGCCGACGCAGCCCAAAGCGATGCCCTTGGCGGTCAGCCGCAGATCGGCGTTATCGGCGCGCAGCAGCAAGCGGTATTCCGCCCGCGAGGTGAACATGCGGTAAGGCTCGGTGGTGCCCAGGGTAATCAGGTCGTCGACCAGAACCCCCAGATAGCCCTCGGCCCGGTCGAAGGTGATCGGCGCGGCCCGCTCCCCCGCCCCGGCGACGCGGGCGGCGTTGAGGCCGGCGATCAGCCCTTGGGCGGCGGCTTCCTCATAGCCGGTGGTGCCATTGATCTGGCCGGCGAGGAACAGACCGGGCAAACGGTCGGTCTCCAGCGTCGGGCCCAGGCAGCGCGGATCGACGAAGTCGTATTCGATGGCATAGCCCGGCCGCATCATCTCGGCCTTTTCCAGACCGGGAATGGTGGCGAGCAAGGCCAGTTGAACATCGATCGGCAGGCTGGTGGAAATGCCATTGGGATAGACCGTCGGATCATCCAGCCCCTCGGGCTCGAGGAAGATTTGATGGCGGTCGCGGTCGGCGAAGCGCACCACCTTGTCCTCGATGCTCGGACAATAGCGCGGCCCCACCCCCTGGATCTGCCCGGAATAAAGCGGCGCCCGATGGAGATTTTCGCGAATCACGCGATGGGTCTCGGCGGTGGTTTCGGTGATGGCGCAGGAAATTTGCGGCGTGGTGATCGCCGTGGTCAGGAAGGAAAACGGCGGCGGCGGCTCATCGCCGGGCTGGCTTTCCAGGGTCGCCCAGGCGATGGTCCGGCCATCCAGGCGCGGCGGCGTCCCGGTCTTCAGCCGGCCCAAGGGAAAGCCCAGACGGGCCAAGGTCGCCGATAGCCCAAGGGCCGGCGCCTCGCCGATGCGCCCGGCTGGGGTGGTCTGGGTGCCGATATGAATAACGCCGCGCAGGAAGGTGCCGGTGGTCAGCACCACCGCCCCGGCGCGGTGCACCCCGCCCTCGGCGTCGATCACCCCGGCGCAGCGGCCGTCGTTCCCGATCAACAGATCCTCGATCGCCAGGGCGGCCAGGGTCAGCCCCGGCTGATCGGCCAGGATCGCCCGCACCGCCTGGGCGTAAAGCGCCCGATCGGCCTGGGCGCGCGGACCGCGCACCGCCGGTCCCTTGGAGCGGTTGAGGATGCGAAACTGGATGCCGCCGCGATCGATGGCCCGGCCCATCACCCCATCCAGGGCGTCGATCTCGCGCACCAGATGGCCCTTGGCCAGACCGCCGATCGCCGGATTGCACGACATGGTGCCGACGGTTTCCAGCTTATGGGTGGCCAGCAGGGTCTTCGCCCCCAGCCGCGCCGCCGCCGCCGCCGCCTCGGTGCCGGCGTGGCCGCCGCCAACCACGATCACATCCCAATGGTTCGTCATGGGGTCCCGTCCCTCTCTCGGGCCTGCCCCCTTCAGCGGGGGCGGCCGGGCTGTGCTCTTTATTTGCCGATGCAGAAATCGCGGAAGATGACATCAAGAACGTCATCCACCGTCACCCGTCCGGTGATGCGGCCGATGGCGCGCAGGGCGAGGCGCAGGTCCTCGGCCACCAGTTCGGCCAGAGGCGCTTCGGCCGCCCGCCGCAGCGCGGCGCGCGCCTCCATCAGGGCCGAGCGGTGGCGCTGGCGGGTCAGGGCCGGGGTGCCATCGCCCTCGAAAAAAGCCCGGGCCCGGCTTTCCAGGGCCGCCTCCAAAGCGTCCAGCCCCTCGCCGGTTAGCGTCGAAACCGGCAGGGCACCCCGGGCCAGCCAGCGCTCGACGGCGCGCGGATCGAGTAGATCGCGCTTGGTCACCACCCGCAAAACCGCTTCTCCGGTCAAATCGGCGGCCGGATCATCGGCCCCGTTTTCCACCGTGCCATCGCTGACCGCCAGGGTCAGATCGGCGGCGGCCAGCCGGGCCCGGGCCCGGCGCACGCCTTCGGCCTCGATGCCGTCGCTGGTCTCGCGCAAACCGGCGGTATCGGCGACCACCAGCGGATAGCCACCCAGATCGAGGGCGACCTCGACGATATCGCGGGTGGTGCCGGCGATATCGGAGACGATCGCCGCCTCGCGCCGGGCCAGCCGATTGACCAGACTGGACTTGCCGACATTGGGGGCGCCGACCACCGCGACCTGCAGACCGTCGCGCAGGCGCTCGCCCCGGTGACGGTCATCGAGATGACCGGCCAGGGCGTCGGCCAGGGCGCCGATGCCCCCGCGCACCGCCGTTTCCACTTCGGGCGGCAGGTCCTCATCGGGGAAATCAAGCACCGCTTCAAGATGGGCAAGCAGGCCGATGCCGGTCTTCCGCCAGCCCTCATAGAGCCGGACCAGGGCGCCATCGGCTTGGCGCAGGGCCTGACGGCGCTGGGCCTGGGTCTCGGCATCGACCAGATCGGCCAGGGCCTCGGCCGCCGTCAGATCAAGCCGGCCATTGAGGAAAGCCCGCCGCGAAAACTCGCCGGCCTCGGCCGGACGCAGGCCGGGCAGATCGCCCAAGGCCCCCAGCACCGCGGCAAGAACCGCCCGCCCGCCATGGATATGAAGCTCGGCCACATCCTCGCCGGTGAAGCTGGCCGGCGCCGGAAACCACAGCACCAGGGCGTCATCAAGAACCTCGCCCCCCTCCTCCGGCCCCGGGCCGGTGGGCCCTGGGCCGCTGGGGGGGGAGCGCAGCGCCGCGCGGGTCGCCCGGCGGGCTTCGGGCAGCCGGCCGGCCAAAAGCGTCAGGGCGGTTGCGGCCCGGGGTCCGGACAAGCGAACGATCGCGACCCCCGCCCGACCACGGGCGGTGGCGGGGGCAAAAATGGTATCGACGGTCATAGAACCAATGTCGCGGCCGCGGGGCCGCCCTATTCCTGAGGTTTGCGGGGGTCGCTTTTGCCGGTGGCGCCGCTGGCGGCCTTGGCGAATTGCGACCAGAAAAAGTCCTGCAGCGCCCCGATATTGCTGACCTGGGTTGGTAACCAGGTCTTGAGCAACGCTTCGGGCTCCATGGCGCCGAGATTGGCGCTCAGGCGATCTTGCATCTGCTTGAGCAGCGCCTGCTGCATCGGCTGTACATCGGGTAAACCAAGAAAGGCCCGGGCCTCTTCGGGCGTACAGTCCACATCAACCGTGACCTTCATCGCTCGACCCCTTCCCGGTATGTCGGCGCCTGTTGCAAAGCCCACGCCGTAACCCGAAGTTAGGGCATGGAACCGGGTTAGGCAATCGTCGCGCCCGGTTCTTTTCGCCGCCGCCCGCGCGGTGCTGGTCCTGACCGCCCTCCCCTTAGCCCGTACCCCTTTAAGCCCGCGCCCCCTCAAGCCCGCGAAGGATCCGTCCGATGAGCCGCAACCGCCTTGGCGAGGAAACCTCCCCTTATCTGCTGCAGCACAAGGACAACCCGGTTCACTGGCTGCCCTGGGGCGAGGAGGCCTTCGCCGAAGCCCGGGCGCTCAATCGGCCGGTGCTGCTGAGCATTGGCTATTCGGCCTGCCACTGGTGCCATGTCATGGCCCACGAAAGCTTCGAACACCCCCAGGTCGCCGAGGTGATGAACGCCCTGTTCGTTTCGGTCAAGGTCGACCGCGAGGAGCACCCCGATGTCGATGCCCTCTATCAGGGGGCCCTGGCCTTGATGGGGGAACAGGGCGGTTGGCCGCTGACCTTGTTCCTGACACCGGAGGGCGAACCGGTCACCGGCGGCACCTATTTCCCGCGCGAGCCGCGTTATGGCCGCCCGGGCTTCGTCCAGGTGCTGCGCCAGGTTTCCGAGATCTTCCGCAGCGCCCCCGATAAGGTCGCCGAGACCGCGGCGCGCCTGCGCGAGGCCCTGGCCGAGATGAACGCCGGCGATCGCGCGGGCGGCGTCGCTCTTAGCCTGCCCCAGCTCGATGACGCCGCCCGCGCCTTGCTCAGTCATATCGACGGGGTGGCCGGCGGCCTGAGCGGGGCGCCGAAATTCCCCATGCCCTTCGTTTTCGATTTCCTGTGGCGGGCCTATCTGCGCACCGGCGACGCCAAGCTGAGGGCCGCCGTCACCCTGACCCTGGAGCGCATGGCCCAGGGCGGCATCTACGATCATCTGGCCGGCGGCTTCGCCCGCTATTCCACCGACAGCCTGTGGCTGGCCCCGCATTTCGAAAAGATGCTCTATGACAACGCCCAGCTCATCGCCCTGATGACCCTGGTGTGGAAGACCACCCGCAGCCCGCTGCTGGCCCGGCGCATCGCCCAGACCGTGGCCTGGGCGCAGAGCGAGATGATCGGCGACAATGGCGCCTTCGCCGCCAGCCTGGACGCCGATAGCGAGGGCGGCGAAGGTCGCTTCTATGTGTGGGACGAGGCCGAGATCGACGCCGCGCTGGGCGAACAGGCGGCGCTGTTCAAGCAGGCCTATGACGTCACCCCCCAGGGCAATTGGGAGGGGCGGACGATTCTGAACCGCGCCACCCTCAGCCAGCCGCCGACCCATGCCAGCGGCCTTTTGGACGAGGGCAAGGAAGACGCCATCGACGCCGCCTTGGCCCCCGCCCGCGCCCTATTGCTCGACCGGCGCGGCCAGCGGCCGCGCCCCGGCCGCGATGACAAGGTTCTGGCCGATTGGAATGGCCTGATGATCGCCGCCCTGGCCGAAGCCGGCGAAGCCCTGTCCCGCCCCGAGTGGGTCGCCCTTGGCCGCAGCGCCTTTGACGCCGTCGTCGCCACCATGAGCCGCGAGGACGGTCGCCTCGGCCATGCCTGGTGCGCCGGCCGGCTGGGCGAGACCGCCTTGCTTGAAGACTACGCCGGAATGATCCACGCCGCCCTCGCCCTCCATGGCATCAGCGGCGAAGCGGCCTTTTTAACGCAGGCGCAGGTCTGGGCCGAAACCGTCGAGCGCCAGTACCGCGATCCGCGCGGCGGCTACTTCCAAAGCGCGGCCGATGCCTCGGCCCTGATCGTGCGCACCCGCGGACTGATCGACAGCGCCCAGCCGTCGGGCAACGGCCTGCTCGCCCAGGGTCTGGCCCGGCTGTTCCTGCTGACCGGCAAGGAGCTGTATCGCCAGAGGGCCGAGGATATCCTAGCCTCCTATGGCGCAAGTCTGTCCGAGCGCTTTCCCCATACGGTGTCGGTGCTGGCGGCTTTTGAGCTGCTCGCCGCCGGGATTCAGGTGGTGCTGGTCAATGATGACGGCCGCCTGGGCCGCGTCCTTGCCGAGGCGCCGAGCGCCACTTTGGTGGTTACCCGCCTGAGCGAGGGCACCCCCCTGCCCCGCGACCATCCGGCTTTCGGCAAGACGGCTTTGGGGGGGCGACCGACCGCCTATGTCTGCAGGGGCCCGGTGTGCGGTCGGCCGCTGACCCAGCCCGACGACCTGCGCCAGGACCTTCTCGGCCGCTGACCACCCCGCTTCGCCAAAGGAGGCGCCGCCATGCCCCGCATAACCCTTGCCAGCCCTGTGGGGCCCCTGTGGCTAGAGGAGCGGCACGACGCCCTGGTGGCGCTGGGGTGGGGCGAGGACGAGACCATCCCCCCGCCCGGGGCCGGCGCTCTCGCCGCCACGCCGCTGTTGGCCGAGGCCGCCCTGCAGCTGGCCGCCTATTTCGCCGGCGCCCGGCAAGGCTTCGATCTGCCGCTGGCCCCGGGCGGCACCGACCATCAGGCGCGGGTCTGGGCGGCGCTCCGCGAGATCCCCTTCGGACGCACCGAAAGCTATGGCGCCCTCGCCGCCCGGGTCGGTTCTTCGGCGCGCAGCGTCGGCACCGCCTGCGGGCGCAACCCCTTACCCATCCTTATCCCCTGCCATCGCGTTTTGGCGGCGGCGGGCGCCGCGGGCGGTTACTCTGGGCGCGGCGGTCTTGAAACCAAGCGCCGCTTGCTCGCCCTTGAAGGGGTGCCTTTGCCCGGAGAAACCCTCTCGCTGTTTTAAGCCTGTAAAAAAGGAGACTGCTCTTGGCCAAAGCCATTCGCTTTCGCGAGGTCGGCGGACCCGAGGTCCTGACCTTGGAAACCGTCGATCTGCCCGATCTCGGTCCCGGCGACGTTCTGCTGCGCCAGACCGCCGTCGGCGTCAATTATATCGACACCTATCAGCGCAGCGGCCTTTATGCCCTGCCTTTGCCCAGCGGTTTGGGGTTGGAAGCGGCGGGGGTGGTCGAAGCGGTGGGCCCCGGGGTCTCGCTGGTCGCCGTCGGCCAAAGGGTGTGCTATGGCACCGGACCGCTGGGCGCCTATGCCGACCGCCGGGTGATGCCCGAGAACACCTTGCTGGCGATCCCCGATACCATCACCGACACCCAGGCCGCCGGCATGATGCTGCGCGGCATGACCGTGCGCTATCTGATCCGCCAGACCTTCCCGGTTCAGTCCGGGATGACCGTGCTGCTCCATGCGGCGGCCGGCGGCGTCGGGCTGATCGCCTGCCAGTGGCTGAAGCATCTGGGCGTCACCACCATCGGCACGGTTGGCAGCGACGAAAAGGCCGCCCTCGCCCGCGCCCACGGCTGCAGCCACGTCATCAACTACAGCACCGAGAACTTCGTCGAGCGGGTACGCGAGATCACCGGCGGCCAGGGCGTACCCGTGGTTTACGACGGGGTCGGCGCCGCCGTGTTCGAGGGCTCGCTGGATTGCCTGCAGCGGCGCGGCATGATGGTGACCTTTGGCAATGCCTCGGGACCGGTGCCGCCGATCGCCCCCGCCCTGCTCAGCCAAAAGGGCTCGCTGTTCCTGACCCGGCCGACCCTGGCCCATTACACCGCCGATCGCCGCGAGTTGGTCGACACCGCGAATGATCTGTTCGCCGTCGTCGGCAATGGCGCGGTGAAGATCGATATCGGCCAGACCTATGCCCTGGCCGATGCGGTCAAAGCCCATCAGGATCTGGCCGGCCGCCGCACCACCGGCTCGACGGTGCTAATTCCCTGACGGCTTCGCGCCTGCAGCGCTGTTTCACGTGAAACAAAAAAAGGGGCCCCCTGCAGACAGTCTGCAGGGAGCCCCAAATTTTAAAAGCGATAAGCGCCTGAATCAGGAATTCATCGCGTCGAAGAAATCGTCGTTGTTCTTGGTTTCCTTCATCTTGCCAAGAAGGAATTCCATGGCGTCCTGAACGCCCATCGGCGAGAGGATCCGGCGCAGCACCCACATCTTCGACAGCACATCCTTGCGGACGAGAAGTTCTTCCTTCCGGGTGCCCGAGCGGGCGATATCGATCGACGGGAAGACGCGGCGGTCGGCGAGCTTGCGGTCCAGGATGATTTCCGAGTTACCGGTCCCCTTGAACTCTTCGAAGATCACCTCGTCCATGCGCGATCCGGTATCGATCAGCGCCGTGGCGATGATGGTCAGCGATCCGCCCTCTTCGATATTACGGGCGGCGCCGAAGAAGCGCTTGGGGCGCTGCAGGGCATTGGCGTCGACACCACCGGTCAGCACCTTGCCCGAACTGGGCACCACGGTGTTATAGGCGCGGGCGAGACGGGTGATCGAATCAAGAAGGATGACGACGTCGCGTTTGTGCTCGACCAGGCGCTTGGCCTTTTCGATCACCATCTCGGCGACCTGAACGTGGCGCGAGGCCGGTTCGTCGAAGGTGGAACTGACCACCTCGCCGTTCACCGAGCGAGCCATGTCGGTCACTTCCTCGGGCCGCTCGTCGATGAGCAGCACGATCAGATAGACTTCCGGATTATTGGCCGAAATCGCATGGGCGACGTTCTGCAGCATCACCGTTTTACCGGTGCGCGGCGGCGCCACGATCAGGGCGCGCTGGCCCTTGCCCAGCGGCGTGATGAGATCGATGATCCGGGTGGTGAATTCCTTGCGGGTCGGATCGTCGATTTCCAGCTTCAACCGCTCATCGGGATAGAGCGGCGTCAGATTGTCGAAATTGATGCGGTGACGGACGGATTCCGGCGCCTCAAAGTTGATCTTATTGACCTTGAGCAGGGCGAAATAGCGCTCGCCATCCTTGGGGGCGCGGATCTGGCCCTCGACCGTATCGCCGGTGCGCAGACCGAAGCGACGGACCTGACTGGGCGAGACATAAATATCATCGGGCCCGGGCAGGTAATTGGACTCGGGCGCCCGCAGGAAGCCGAAGCCGTCCTGAAGAATTTCCAGAACCCCCTCGCCAAAGATTGCGGTATCATTTTCGGCGAGTTGCTTCAAGATCGCGAACATCATGTCCTGCTTGCGCAGGTTGCTCGCGTTCTCGATCTCCAGTTCTTCGGCGAAAGCCAAAAGATCGGCCGGAGATTTGCTTTTCAGTTCCTGAAGGTGCATGGAGTCGTCTCGAACAGAGAGGATATCGTGGAAGAGCGAGCGGAAGGCCGATGATGCCCGGCTTGCGGAGCCGGTCGAGAACCCGGTCAAATAGCCAGAAAAGGCGGACTGGATCCGGCCCGAGGCGGAGCGGTCGAACGAACCCCGTTCGGGGAGCACAAACAAAGGCGTTATCGGGGAAAGACACCGTGCCGCCTGCAGGGAAACCCGCGAGGGAAAGCCTTCGTTGCAGGCAGGAAGGACGATGTCGAAGAAGATTGGGCCCAATGGCCCCGTCAGACGCTCCGAAACATGTAGCGGTTGCGACGGGGCCAGTCAACGGCAATGACACCGCAAGAGCCGGATTTCTTTTGGTAACGAAAAACCCTGTGAAACCCCGGGGTTAAAACGGCTTTAGAATCACCATCGGGATGATGATCAGCATCATGACCGTCGGAATCTCGTTCGCGTATCGGTAGAAGACATGGCTGCGGGTGTTACGATCGGCTTCAAAGTCGCGCCGCCAGCGGGCATTAAACATATGCATGGTGATCAAACCGGCGACCATCAGCAGCTTCACATGAAGCCAGCCGCTAGACAGCCAGCCTTCGATCATCAGCAGGCCGGTCACCAGAACGATGATCATCGACGGGTTCATGATGGCGCGCAGCAAGCGGCGCTCCATGATCTTGAATTTTTCCGAAGCGGCCGAGCCCGGGGTTTCCATGGCGTGATAGACGAACAGGCGCGGCAGATAAAACAACCCGGCCATCCAGGTGATGACGGCGATCACATGCAGCGTCTTCACCCAGGCATAGGGGTCGGTGTACTCAACTCCATAGGAGAGCATGACGATCCTCTTTCTCTCTTAAGCCCCGTCGGCATCCACCAGCCGTTGATCCCCTCTGGCGGCGCCAACCCTCGTCAAGGTGTCCGCGACACCACGACAGGTCGTCAAGCCTTTTGGCGGACCCCCGGCCAGGAACCGCGTCTATTTTGTGTCGCCGCCGCGCGACTGGGCCTCGGCTTTGCGCGAGGAAAGGTGCAGACACCGCCCCCAGCGTCCTTCGCAAACCCGGCGATTGAGGTGGGAACAGGGCCGGCCATCGCTGCGCATGGCCCGTTCGACCAGCCCGGCCAGACCGCCGATGAAGGCCGGATGCTCGCGCACCGTGGGTACGCGCACGTATTTGGGCACGCCCCGCTCCTCGGCCAGCTCGCCGTATTCGATATCAAGCTCGACCAGGGTTTCCGAATGCTCCGAAACAAAGGCCACCGGCACCACCACCAGCGGCCGCCCCTCGCGTCCGGCCTTGGCGATCTCGTCTTCGGTGCTGGGGCCGATCCATTCCAGCGGCCCCACCCGGCTTTGATAGCAGACCTGGTAATCCAGGCCCTCCACGGCCATGGCGGCCACCACGGCGTTCACGGTCGCCTCGACGTGGGATTGGTAGGGGTCACCGGCATCCACCACCTTGCGGGGCAGCCCATGGGCGGAGAACAGCACCCGGGGCGCCGGCAGACCAACGGTGCTTTCGCGCACCTGCTCCAGACCCCCCAGGGTGCGTTCGGCCAGGGCGGTGATCAAGCCGACCTCGGTGGCGTAACAACATACCGTATGGGTCTGCGCCGTCAGCCCGGCCTTCTCGGCCTCGACCGTCCATTGGTTCAACGACGATCCCGAGGTGGTGCCCGAAAACTGCGGATAGAGCGGCAATAACACCACCTGATCGGGGTTCCACGCCTTGGCCGCCTTGACCGCTTCGCGGGTCAAAGGCTTCCAGTAGCGCATGGCGATCAGGCAACGGGCGTCATGTCCGCGCTCGCTCAGGGCCTTTTCCAGGGCTCTCGCCTGGCCCTCGGTCTGTTCGAGCAGGGGCGAGCGTCCGCCGAGATGACCGTAGATCTCGCGGGCGATCGGCGCTCGCCGCCAGGAAATCAGCCGGGCGAGCACCCAACGGGTCAGGCTCGGCCCCTCGATGATCGCGGGGTCGTTGAAAAGATTGAACAGAAACGGCCGCACGGCTTCAGGACTGTCCGGTCCGCCCAGATTGAACAGGACGACGGCGATACGGGCCATGCCAAACCTTTCAAGGCCAAAAGCGAAAAGGGTCCAAGACGGCCGCCTTCCAGCCCCCCAGGGGCTGGAAAACGACCGATATACCTCTCGGACCCGAGGCCCTACCGGGCTTGATCAGAAATGTTCTAACGCGGCGCGCGAACCAAGTCGATCAGGCGAGCAACATTCTCGGGAGGGGTCTGCGGCACAATGCCATGCCCGAGATTGAAGATAAAGGGTCCATGGCCAAGGGTATCAAGAAGGCGCTTGACCGCCTGTTCCATCAGCGGACCGCCCTCGACCAGCAGCAAGGGATCCATGTTGCCCTGCACGGTGCACAGCGGCTGCAGGGTCTTGGCCGCCCAGGCCAAAGGAACCGAGGCGTCGAGCCCAACGCCGTCCACGCCGGTTTCCCGGATGAAGGTCTCGTAAAGAACCCCGGCGCCTTTGGGAAAACCGATCACCGGAACCCCGGGGCGCTGTTCGTGAAGGGCGCGGGTGATCCGGCCGATCGGCTCGATCACCCAGCGATGGAATTCCGTTTCCGGCAGAACGCCGGCCCAGGTGTCGAAAATCTGGATGGCTTCGGCGCCGGCGTCGATCTGGGCGATCAGATAATCGGTGGTGGCGCTGATCAGCACCTCCATCAGGGCGGCGAAATCATCGGGACGGCTGTAGATCCACGATTTGGCCACCGAGAAATCCTTACTCGACCCGCCTTCGAGCATATAGGTCGCCACCGTCCACGGCGCGCCGGCGAAACCGATCAGCGCCGTCGTCGACGGAATGGCGCTCGCCAGACCCCGCACGGTCTCAAACACCGGCCCCAGACGCTCGCGCAGTTTTCCGGGCTCAAGCGCCTCGACATCGGCACGGCTGGTCAGCGGATCAAGAACCGGTCCCTCGCCTTGCTTGAAAGCGACCTGCCGACCGATGGCGTTGGGCACCACCAGAATATCGGAAAACAAGATCGCCGCGTCGAAGGCGTAACGGCGCAGCGGCTGCAGGGTGACCTCCACCGCCAACTTCGGGGTGTAGCACAGATCGAGGAACCCACCGGCCTCTTCCCGGGTCGCCCGATACTCGGGAAGGTAGCGTCCAGCCTGACGCATCAACCATACCGGCGGCGGACTCAGGGTTTCGCCGGCCAGGGCTTGGAGAAAGGGCTTTTGGGTCTTGGACGGCACGCTCACGGGTTCACTCCCCTGTTGGCATTGTCGGTTCCCCGGCGGCTGGCGCCATCCGGTTCAGTCGGTCCTGCATAATATAAAAGGAAAAGAAAAGAAAAGGTGGTGGTTGTTGATGGTCCTGTGGACAACGGGGATTACCGATTCCCCCGATTCCATCCACGACTCTTCAAACGGCCGCGAACCCTGTGGATAACTCTGGGGGCGAAACTTTAAGCGAGCCCGGCAAACTCGCCGGAATGCGGGGAAAAAAGCGGGATCCCGAAAATGGGGATAACGGGACTCGTTGAACGGTTTTCCCGGGATTCACGTTATCCACAGGGCGGAAAAACGCTGACTCACAAGGGGGCGGAATTCCGTGTCGTTTTGCGCTCTCCGTGAACGGTTTTCCGTTCCTCCAAACGCATCGCGGAGTCTTCCCCGTTATCCCGTGTTTTCCACAGGCCGCCGATCGGCTAAAACGAGCGTCTTGAGTTCTGGGGAGGCCGGGTCCGCCGATGTCGATGCAATCCCACCACGTCCATCTGGTCTCCGACGCCACCGGAGAGACCGTCAGCAACGTTGTCCGGGCCTGTCTGGCCCAGTTCGAGGATGTTCGCGTCGTCCAGCACCGCTGGTGGCTGCTGCGCAGCCCCAGTCAGGTCGGCCGGGTGATCGAGGGCATTCAGCGCGATCCGGGAACCGTGGTCTTTACCGTGGTCGATCCGGAAATCCGCCGGGCCCTGGAAGAGGCCTGCCGCCTGATCAATATTCCCTGCGTCGCCCTGCTCGATCCGGTGATGGACGCCCTGGCCTTGGTCCTTGAAACCAAGGGAAACCAACAGCCCGGACGCCAATACACCCTTGATGAGGGCTATTTTTCGCGGATCGAGGCGATGCATTTCGCCCTCGCCCTCGATGATGGCCAGTCCCTTGATCGCCTGAAGCAGGCCGAGGTGGTGGTGGTCGGCGTCTCGCGCACGTCAAAAACGCCAACCTGTATGTTTCTCGCCAACAAGGGGATCCGTGCGGCCAATGTGCCGCTGGTGCCCGGCATCGATCCGCCGGCCGAATTGATGGATCTGGCCGGGCCGCTGGTCGTCGGCCTGACCCGCGATCCCAAAAGCCTGTCGGACATGCGGCGATCGCGCTTGCGGCTGATGCGCGAGGATGGCGACAGCCCCTATGCCGAAGAGGATTCCGTTGCCCGCGAGGTGCGCGAGGCGCGGCGCCTTTATGCCCGCATGGGCTGGACGGTGATCGACGTCACCCGCAAATCGATTGAAGAGGTGGCCGCCACCATCATGCAAAAGCTTGGCACCGCGCCCTGGGGCGAGGGGCTGTGAGCGCCCTGGTTCCCCCTGTTCTGCTGGCCTCGTCCAGCCCGTCGCGCGGACGGCTGCTCAGCGAGGCCGGGGTGCCCTTCACCGCCGCCGCCCCCGGTGTCGATGAACAGGCGATCAAGGCGTCCTTGAAGGCCGAGGGGGTGAGCGCGCGGGACGCGGCGATCCATCTTGGCGAATGGAAGGCCCGCCGTTTATCGCTTGCCCATCCCCAAGCCCTGGTCATCGGCGGCGACCAGATCGCCGCGATCGATGATCTGTGGCTTGATAAGCCCGGCAGTCTGGCGACCGCCCGCCAGCATCTGCTGCTGTTGCGCGGGCGGACCCATGTTCTGGAAACCGCCGTGGTCGTTCTGCGCGACGGCCAACGCCTCTGGCACCATCTGGCGCGGCCGAAAATGACCATGCGGTCCTTTTCCGACGCCTTTTTGGAAGATTACCTCGATCGCGCCGGCGCCGGCATCACCGCCTGTGCCGGAGCCTATCAGATCGAGGGACTCGGCTTGCAGTTGTTCGCCGCGATCGAGGGCGATCTGTTCTCGATCCAGGGATTACCCCTGTTGCCGCTGCTTGATTTCCTGCGCCCCCATGGAGTTCTGCTGTCATGATCACCGGCAAGGCCCGGGTCGCCGGGGTGATCGGCTGGCCGGTCGGTCATTCGCGCTCGCCCCGTCTGCATGGCTTCTGGCTGGCCCGCCACGGCATCGATGGCGCCTATGTGCCCTTGGCCGTCGCCCCCGAGGCGCTGGAGCGCGCCCTCGCCGCTCTGCCCGCCCTGGGGCTGGCCGGGGTCAATGTCACCGTTCCCCATAAGGAGCACGCGCTGGCGCGCATGGACGCCCTGACCGAACGGGCGCGGCGGATCGGCGCGGTCAATACCATCGTCTGCCAGAGCGATGGCCGGCTGCTTGGTGACAACACCGATGGCTTCGGCTTTCTTGAGAACCTGCGCCAGCGGCGGCCGGACTGGCGGGCCGGGCACGGTCCGGCGGTGGTGCTGGGCGCCGGCGGCGCGGCGCGGGCGGTCTGCGCCAGCCTGCTCGAGGCGGGCTGTCCGGCCCTGACCCTGGTCAATCGCGATCAGGGGCGGGCCCGCGCCCTGGCCGAGGCCCTGGCCGCTTGGTCGCCGGTGCCGATCACCCTGGCGACCTGGGACGAGGCGCCCCGGACCCTGGGCGGCGCGGCGCTGCTGGTCAATACCACCTCGTTGGGCATGGTCGGCCAGCCGCCCCTGGATCTGGACCTACGGGGCCTCGCGCCGAGCGCCCTGGTCACCGATATCGTCTATGCCCCCCTGGAAACTCCCCTGCTGGCGCGGGCCCGGGCTTTGGGCCTGGCCACCGTCGATGGCCTGGGCATGCTTCTCCACCAGGGGCGGCCGGGGTTCGAGGCGTGGTTCGGCGTCGCCCCCGAGGTTGACGACGCGCTGCGCGCCGCGGTTTTGGGTAAACCTTAGCAAAGGGCTGCCCAGCGATGGCGGCGAAAAGCCTGGGCGATCGCCTGCGGCGGCGGGCGGCACGATGGCCGGTGATCATCGGGCTGACCGGGTCGATCGGCATGGGGAAAAGCACCCTGGCCCGCATGGCGCGGCGCCTTGGCGTGGCCGTCCATGACGCCGATGCCACCGTTCACGCCCTGCTTGGCCGACGCGGGGCGGCGGTGGCGGCGGTGCTGGCGGCCTTTCCCGGGGTTGGCACCCTGACAGAGGGCATCGACCGCAAGGCCCTTGGCGCCCGGGTCTTTGGCCGGCCGCCGGCCCTGGCCCGGCTGGAAGCGATCCTTCATCCGCTGGTGCGCCGTCGCGAGGCAGCCTTCCTGCGGTGCTGCGGTTTGGGACGGCGCAAGGTGGTGATCTTGGACGTGCCGCTGCTTTTTGAAACCGGCGGCGAGCATCGCTGCGACCGGGTGATGGTGGTCAGCGCGCCGGCTTTCCTGCAAAGCCAGCGGGTTCTGCGGCGCCCGGGGATGACGGCGGCGCTTCTGGCCGATATCCGCGCCCGCCAAACCCCCGAGGTGGTGAAACGGCTCAACGCCGAGGCGGTGGTGCCGACCGGCCTGGGGCCACGGCCGGCCTTGCGGGCCCTGCGCGCAAACCTCACAATGGCCCGATCGGGCGTGCGCCGCTGGCGCCGCGGCAAGAGGACCTATCGACCCCATGCGTGAAATCGTTCTGGATACGGAAACCACCGGGCTGGATCCGGCGACCGGCGACCGGCTGGTGGAAATCGGCTGCATCGAGCTGATCAACCACATGCCGAGCGGCAATGACCTGCATCTTTACGTCAATCCCGAGCGCGACATGCCGCCCGAAGCCTTCCGCGTTCATGGCCTGTCCGAGGCGTTTCTCGCCGATAAGCCGCTGTTTGCCGAGGTCGTCGACGAATTCCTGGCCTTTATCGGCGAGGATCGGCTGATCATCCATAACGCCGCCTTCGACATGAAATTCCTCAATGCCGAATTGGCCCGCCTGAAGCGGCCGCCGCTGCCGATGAGCCGAGCGCTCGATACCCTGCGCATGGCCCAGGCGCGCTTTCCCGGGGCTCAGGCCAGTCTGGACGCCCTCTGTCGGCGTTTTGGCGTCGATACCTCGTCGCGCACCAAGCATGGCGCCCTGATCGACTGCGTGCTGCTGGCCGAGGTTTATCTGGAACTGATCGGCGGGCGTGAGCCCGGGCTCGCCCTGTCGGCCGACAAGCGCCGCGACGGGGCGGCGGTGCAGGTGGCCCGCCCGTTCCGCGCGCCACGGCCCCATGCCGCCAGCCCCGAAGAACTGGCCGCCCACGAGGAGTTTCTGAAAAAGGTCAAGGATCCGATCTGGCGGCGCGACGCGCCCAATCCCCCGTCGTAACAACGGCGGCAGGAGAAAGTTTCCCGGCGTTTTGAGCAAATCCCAAGCGATCTGGACCGGATCGCGGCGACGATTTGCTTGACGATCAAGATGGTGGAGCGGTGTGGGGGAACCAGATGTCCCACGCACCGCTCCAACCCGGGAGAGGAGAAGATCAGTTTGCCGCGGCGTTCTCGGCGGCGGCCTGGGACTGGGCGGCCTGAACGCGGTTGCGATACATGGCGGCGAAATCCAGGGGCTGGATCATCAACGGCAGGAAGCCGCCGTCGCGGGTGAGGTCGGCCAGGATGTTGCGGGCGAAGGGGAACATCAGGCGCGGCACTTCGATCAGCAGCACCGGATGGATATGCTCGTCGGGCAGGTTGACGGTGGCCACGGCGCAATAATCAAGCTCGGCGATGAAGGCCACCTTGCCCTTGATACGGCCTTCGATGCGGAATTTGAGGCTGACTTCGAAGAAGCGCTCGCCAACCGGGGTGGCCGTGACATCGACATTGATCGGCACTTCGGGCTGACCGTCGAGTTCGGCGAAGATCCGCGGGGCGTTGGGCACCTCGAAGGACAGATCCTTGATGTACTGGCCGTTGATGATCAGGGGGGCCTGGTCGGCACCCGGGGTAGCGGTTTCGTCGCTCATGGTCTCTCTCTAATCGGCTTTGACGGGCTGTGCCGGGATTGTCGGGCGGGCACAGGCGTATCACGATGGACCCGGGGGCTCAACCGCCCGCCGGGGGGAAGCTGTCGGGCCCCTTTTAGGACTTCTTTGCCCAGGGATTGGTGTCTTTCGTCTTGGTAAGATCGACCGGCGGGGTTTTTTCCGCAGACGCCTCGACCTCGACCTCGACGAAATCGCCATCGATCACCGGACCCTTGCCGCCGCCCGGTTGCGGACCAAGGCCCGATCCGGGACCGAAGGGGGCCTGGGCGCCACCCTGCAGGTCAAGGCCGTGGAGCGAGACCGAGGTTTGCAGCCGCTTGGCCAGGACGCCGCGCAACGCGTCGCGGATCGGCGCGATCAGCAAAAGCAGGGCGGCGACATCGGTGACGAAGCCGGGAATGGCCAGCAGAAAGCCGCTAGCCAGCAGGCAGGCGCCATCGAAGATCTCCTTGACCGGCAGCGTCCCGGCGTCGAGGGCGGCCCGCGCCCGGGTCAGGGTGATCAGACCCTGAAAGCGGATCAGGGCGATACCCGCCAGGGCCGACAGAATGACCAGACCAACCGTCGGTCCCGCCCCGATCGCCTCGCCCACCTTGATGAAAGTGGCGATCTCGGCGATCGGCAATCCGACGAACAATGCGAACAGCGCGATACCCATACTTGCTGACCTCCCCGGAGCGCCTTATTTTTGGAACAGTCATCATAGCACCCTCCCCGGGTCGGGGTTCAACCGGTAGGTTAGGACCCTGGTGCGGGGAGAAGCGCTTTTCGACGATTGCCTAAGGCCAAAAAAACACGGATGGCCGGTGGTACGCGGCGGATAGTTGCGTTAGGGTGCCCCACGCCAAACCTCCAGACCGGGCCGCCATGAACGAAGGCTTTCAGTATATCGATATCATCTTTTTCGCTATGATCGCGGCTTTTCTCGTCTTGCGGTTGCGAAGCGTGCTGGGTCGTCGCACCGGAGAGGAGCAACGCCGCCCCGATCCCTTTGCCCAGCCCGAAAGCGCCCAAGACAACGTGATCGACCTGTCGGGCCGCAAGGCCGTGGCCGGGCGACCGGGGGATGGCACGCTGGCCGGGGGATTGACCCAGATCCAGTTGACCGATCCGTCGTTTTCGCCCGAGGGCTTTCTGATCGGGGCCAAAGCGGCCTTCGAGATGATTCTGATGGCCTATGCCAAGGGTGACAAGGCGGTGCTCAAGCCCCTGCTCGCCGGCGAGGTCTTTCAGAATTTCAGCCGGGCGATCGACGAGCGCGAGCAGGCCGATGAAACCATGGAGACCGATCTGGTCGGTTTCAAAAGCGTCGAGATCCTGCGCGCCGGCATGGATGGCCAGGATGCCCTGGTCACCGTCAAATTCGTCACCGAACAGGTCAATTCCGTGCGCGACAAAAGCGACACGGTGGTCGACGGCAATCCCAATCAGGTGGAAGAGGTCACTGATATCTGGACCTTCCGCCGCGATACCGTGTCGAACGATCCCAATTGGGACCTGATCGCCACCCAAGTCCCCGAGGAATGAGTTCCCGGGCATGGGCGCGATGAACGGCACGTCCGGGCGGCGGCTGTCGACGGCAACCCGGGTCGCCGCGATGGCCGGGGTTCTGCTGCTGGCGGCCTGCGGCGGTCCGTCGTCGCGTCCGGGCCTGGTCAGCCGGCCGGCGGGCGTTGCCGGACCGGTCTCCTATCAGCGCGTCGCCATCGAAGGGCTGCCCGGCTGGTCGACCGACCGCGTCGCCGATGCCCTACCGGTGTTCCGGCGGTCGTGCGAGCGGCTGCGCGCGGTTTCCCCGAATTCCATGGTCGGACCCTCGGTCTGGGGATCGCGGGCAAGCGATTGGCAGGCGGCCTGTGCCGTCGCCGCCCGCCTTCCGGCCTTCGATGACGACGCGGCCCGGCGGTTCTTCGCCGAGCGCTTCCAGGCTTGGCAGGTGACCGGGGCGGGCGATCCCACCGGTTTGTTCACCGGCTATTACGAAGCCGCCCTTGATGGCTCGCTTTCGCCCAGCGCCGTCTATTCCACCCCGATCTACGGCGTGCCGCTTGATCTACGCATGGAAGGCGGCAAGGGCATGCGGGTATCGGGGGGGCGCAGTCTGCCCTATCCCGATCGCGCCGCCATCGAGGAGGGCGCCATTTCCGGTGTCGCCCCGGTGATCATGTGGGCGCGCGATCCGGTGGACGTGTTCATGCTCCATATCCAGGGCTCGGGACAGGTCCGCCTGCCCGATGGCCGGATCCAACGCATCGGCTATGCCGCCAACAACGGTCATCCCTTTGTCGGCATCGGCGCCATCATGCGCGATCGCGGCCTGGGCGACGGGTCGTCGATGATCGCCATCCGCGCTTGGTTGCGCGCCAATCCGGCCGAGGGCCGCGCCCTGATGCGCGAAAACCCGCGCTTCATCTTTTTCCGCCCGATCGAGGGCGAAGGACCGATCGGCGCCCAGGGTCTGCCTTTGACCGGCGGGCGCAGTCTGGCCGTTGATCCGTCCAGCGTTCCCTTGGGCGCCCCGGTGTGGCTGGCGACCTCGGATGCCCACGGCGAAACCGTCAACCGCCTGATGGTCGCCCAGGATACGGGCAGCGCCATCAAGGGCGCGGTGCGCGGCGATTTCTTCTGGGGAAGCGGCGAGGAGGCGCTTTACCACGCCGGCGGCATGAAGTCGGCCGGGCGGTACTGGGTGCTTGTCCCGCGCGGCGGGCGCAACGCGGTTGCGCAAAACTAGGGCTTGGATTTCTTGTCAAAGGCCCGCCATCGGGCCATTCTGCCCAATGGGAGTGGCCAGGACCCTGGCGGGGAAGGCTCCATGAGCCCCCGCCGCTGGCCGCCCGCTCGTTGCTCTAAGAGATCCTCACCCTCCTTAGCCAGACGCCCCGCGCGTCCAGGAAGACAGTCAGACCGACCATGACCGACGACAGTCCACTCGGGGGCCCGCGCGTCGGGTTCTTCATCACTTGCATGACAGACCTGTTCCGCCCGACGGTGGGATTCGCCGCCATCCGCCTGCTGACCCGCGCCGGCTGCCGGGTCGAGGTTCCCGCCGATCAAACCTGCTGCGGCCAGCCCGCCTTCAATTCGGGGGCGCGCGATCTGGCCATCACCCAGGCCAAGCGGGTGATCGAAACCTTCGAAGGCTTCGATTATCTGGTCGGCCCCTCGGGAAGCTGCCTGGGGATGATCCGCGTCCATTACCCGGCCCTGCTCGCCGAGGATGCGGCCTGGGCCGGGCGGGCCCGCGCCCTGGCGGAGCGCAGCTTCGAAGTGATGTCGTTTCTGACCGATGTGCTCGATTGGGATGATATCGACGCCCGCTTCGATGGCGTTGTCACCTATCACGACACCTGTTCGGGGGTGCGCGAGGTCGGGATTAAGGCCCAGCCCCGGCGTCTGCTGGCCAAGGTTCGCGGGCTCGAACTGCGCGAACTGGCCGCTCCCGAGGAATGCTGCGGCTTTGGCGGAACCTTCTGCGTGAAGTATCCCGAGATTTCCGGGCGCATGGTTGACGAAAAACTGCGCGATGCCGAGGCGACCGGCGCCACCACCCTGCTTGGCGGCGATACCAGCTGCCTGCTCAATATCGCCGGTCGCGCCCGGCAAATCGGCTCGCCTTTGGCGGTGCGCCACGCTCTCGAGGTTCTGGCCGGAATGGCCGAGGGCCCCGGATTGGGGGATGGCGCCGAGACCCCGCCAAGCCCTCGCGTCCCCCATCCGGTCTGAAGGACGCGCCCCATGGATCCCAAAAGCCGCGCATTCAAGGACAACGCCCGCAAGGCGCTGACCGACGACACCCTGGCCTCGGCCTTGGGCACGATGAAGGCCGGTTTCCGCCGCGCCCGGGCCGAGGCGATCGGGCGATTGCCCGAATTCGACGCCCTGCGCGATGCCGGCCGCGACCTGAAAAACCATGTTCTGGACAATCTCGATTTCTATCTGGAGACCTTCGAAGCCAAGGTGATCGCCCAGGGCGGCCACGTTCATTGGTGCCGCGACGCCGCCGAGGCCCGCGAGACCATTTTGGCCATCTGCCGCGACTCGGGCGCGAAAACGGTGACCAAGGGCAAGTCGATGATCACCGAGGAGATCGGCCTCAACGCCTATCTCGAGGCCAATGGCGTCACGCCGATCGAAACCGATCTGGGCGAATACATCATCCAGCTGCGCGGCGAGACCCCCAGCCACATCGTCGCCCCGGCCATCCACCTGCGCCGTCCCCATGTCGCCGAGGCCTTCCGCAAGGCCCATACCCAGTTCGCTGCCGATCGCCGGCTGGAAGAGCACCGCGATTTCCTCGACGAGGCCCGCGCGGTGATGCGGGGGAATTTCCTGGCCGCCGATGTCGGCATCACCGGCGCCAATATGATGATCGCCGAGACCGGATCGACGGTGATCGTCACCAACGAGGGCAATGGCGATCTGACCCAGTTGCTGCCGCGCGTGCATGTCGTGGTCGCCAGCCTGGAAAAGATCGTGCCGACCCTTGATGACGCCGCCCTGGTGCTGCGCCTGCTCGCCCGTTCGGCCTCGGGTCAGGACATGAGCGCCTATACCACCTTCTCCACCGGCCCGCGCCGGCCGGACGACGTCGATGGCCCCGACGCCTTTCATGTCGTGCTGCTCGACAACGGCCGTTCCGACATGCTGGGCACGGGTTTTCAGGAGATGCTGCGCTGCATCCGCTGCGCCGCCTGCATGAACCACTGTCCGGTCTATGGCGCCATCGGCGGCCACGCCTATGGCTGGGTCTATCCCGGGCCGATGGGCTCGGTGCTGACCCCGGCGTTGATCGGGCTGGAGCAGGCGGCCGATCTGCCCAACGCCTCGACGCTGTGCGGGCGCTGCGAAGAGGTTTGCCCGATGCGCATCCCCTTGCCGCGCATGCTGCGCCACTGGCGCGAAAAGGAATTCGAGCGCCATCTGACGCCAAAGCCGGCGCGCTTCGGCCTTGGCGCCTGGGCCTTCGTCGCCGCCCGCCCAGGGCTTTACCGGCTGACGACGCGGTTGATCGCCGGGGCGCTGTCGCGCCTTGGCGGAAAACGCGGCCATCTGCGCTCGCTGGGGCTGGCCAATGGCTGGACGGCGGTGCGCGCCATGCCCGCCCCCGAAGGCCGCACCTTCATGGACCGCTGGCGGCAGGGGGAGCGGCCATGACGTCTCCTCCGCCCGAGCGGCCGCCGGAAAACCCCTCCGAGCCGCCGCGGATCGAGCCCGATCTGCCGCAGCCGCCCTCGGCGGCCGAATTGCGGGCGCGCGCCCTGGCCAAGGCCAAGCACCTTGAACGCGATCGGGCGCTGCATGAAAGAATGCGGATAGCTCACGAGAATGGCCTGATCACTTTTTACACGAACTTCCGCCACCTTAATCGGGGGGGGTCGCCGGTGTTCAGCGTCACCGATAATATGGTGCCGTTGCTGTCTTTGCTGCTGATCAGCGTCGGCTTGCTGTTCGTGTCGATTTTCGCCGGTCTTGGGGCTTTGATCTTCACGTCGATAGCCTATCTTTTCCTTTTGCGGCCCTGGATCGCCCGGCGCCTGCGCGAGCGGACCATTCGCAAGATGATGGAAAGCGCCCATAACTGGACGGTGCTTTGGCAGTTTGGCGGCATTGTCATCACCTTGGCGTCCAATCCCCGTATCGGCTGCGCCGCGCCGGGATCGGACTGGCGGGCGATCGCGCGCAGCTTCGTCGCCCACGCGCAAGGGCCGGGTCTGGGGGTCGGTGAACACGACGCCCGACCGTTCACCGACGGACCGCGGTGAGTCGGGGAGCGGCGAGCGGCGACCAGGGTTCCCGCACACCGCTCTAAATCTTGATCTGGCGGCCTGCGGCCGATTACGAAAAAATCTTATGGAGACTCCAGTGGCTATGACCAGCGCCCGCGATAGCGTTCTCGGCTCGATCCGCCGCGGGCTGCGCCGTGGCCCCCTGACGGGGGCGGCGGCCGAGGCTTTGCGCGCCCGTTTGGCCAATCCCCCCCCCGGTCCGCTGCCCGAACGGGCCAAGGGCGCCGGCGAGGATCGGCTTGCCCGGTTCATCGACATGGCCGAGCGGGTCTCGGCCAGCGTCGCCCGCGTCCAGGGCCTTGATCAGCTCGCCCCCGCCCTCGCCGAGTATCTGAAGGCCCATAATCTGCCGACCACCGTGGTCGCCAGCGACGATGCCATCCTTGATGGGCTGGCCGATCATCCAATGCTCACCGTGCGGCGCGGTCTGCCGACGCCGGGCGATACGGTCGCCGTGGTTCCCGCCTTTGGCGCCATCGCCGAAACCGGCACCCTGGCTTTGCGCTCGGGGTCCGAACGGGCCTCGACGCTGAATTTCCTGCCCGATACCCATGTCGTCGTTCTGCGCGCGGCCGATTTGGTCGGCGGCCTAGAAGAGATCTGGGCGCGGCTTAGGGCCGAGGGCCAAGGCGCTCTGCCGCGCACGATCAATTTCATCACCGGTCCGTCGCGAACCGGCGATATCGAACAGACCATTCAGCTGGGGGCGCATGGCCCCTTGCGCCTGCATATTCTGATCGTCGATGAGTCGGCGTAAGTATGGCCTGACGCCCGAGGATCTTCAGGCCTGGGAGCAGCTTGCCCGGACGACGCGGCCTTTTGATCGCGCGGGGCGCGGCGCCCCGCCGGCCCCGCCGCTTCCCCCCGAAGCCGCCGCCGGGCGGCCGGCCGATCCCTCCCCGTCCCCTCCGCCCCCGGTCCCGCCTGCGGGGCCGGCCGGTGCCCGTATGCGCCCGCCGGCGCTCGGCGATTTGCGTTCCGGTCACCTTGTCGATATGGATGGCCGCACCGCCGGTCGCCTCAAGCGCGGCCGGCTCGACATCGATGGCCGCATTGATCTGCATGGCATGACCCAGGAAAGCGCCCATGCGGCCCTGCGCGGCTTCCTGCGGCGCGGCCGCGAGCAGGGCTGGCGCTGCGTGCTGGTCATCACCGGCAAGGGCGGCAGGTCGGGGGACAGCGGCACCGGGGTTCTGCGCCGCGCCGTGCCGATGTGGTTGAACGGTGTCGATCTGCGGCCGCTGGTCGTGGGCTTCATCAACGCCACCCCGCGCCATGGCGGCGAAGGGGCGCTGTATGTCATGCTGCGCCGTCGCCGCGAGTCCGGGCCATGACGCCCTTTGGCGCCCGCCTGCGCGCCCTGCGCGCGGCGCGCGGCCTGACGCTAAAGGCGATGGCCGAAGACCTCGGCTTGTCGGCGGCCTATCTTTCGGCCCTCGAACACGGCCGGCGCGGGCGCCCCGCCCCCGGTCTGGTGATGCAGATCTGTGGATTGTTGGGCTTGATCTGGGATGACGCCGAGGACCTGAAACGTCTGGCCCTGGTCTCCCATCCCAAGGTGACTCTCGATACCGGCGGCTTGGAGCCGACGGCGACCTTGCTGGTCCATGAACTGGCCGAGGTCCTCGAGACCCTGGACCCGGGCGAGATCGAGTCCTTGCGCGCCCTGCTGCGGGCGGCCCGTCGATCGGCCCGCCCGCGATAGGGGTTCCCCGGTCTACACCGGTTTACAGGATGAACCGCGACAGATCGGCCTTGGCGGCCAGGGCGCCGACGCGCTCCTTGACCATGTCGCGGGTGACGACGATGGTTTCGCCCGAACGGTCGGTGGCGGTGAAGCTGATCTCCTCGAGCAGGCGCTCCAGGACCGTATGCAGGCGCCGCGCCCCGATGTTTTCGACCGAGCCGTTGATTTCGGTGGCAATCTCGGCGATGGCCTCGACCGTGTCGTCGGGAAACTCCAAGGTGACGCCCTCGGTCGCCAGCAGGGCCTTGTACTGGGTGATCAGGCTGGCTTCGGGTTCAAGCAGGATGCGCTTGAAATCGCCGGCGTTGAGCGCGCTCAACTCGACGCGGATCGGCAAACGGCCCTGCAGTTCGGGCAGCAGATCGGCGGGCTTGGCCGTATGGAAGGCGCCCGAGGCGATGAACAGCACGTGGTCGGTCTTCACCGGACCGTATTTGGTTGAAACCGTCGTGCCTTCGATCAGCGGCAGCAGGTCGCGCTGAACGCCCTCGCGGCTGACGTCGCCGCCCCGGCGTTCCGACGCCGTGGCGATCTTGTCGATTTCATCAAGGAAGACGATGCCGTTGTTCTCGACGGCGGCGATGGCGGCTTTGACCACCTGCTCCTCGTCGAGCAGCTTGTCGGCCTCCTCGCGCACCAGAACGGCGTGGGAGTCTTCGACCGTCATCTTGCGCGCCTTGGTGCGGTTGCCAAAGGCCTTGCCGAAGATGTCGTTGAGATTGAGCATGCCCATCTGGGCCCCGGGCATGCCCGGAATATCCATGGTCGGCAGGGCACCGCCGCTGTCTTGGACCTGAACCTCGATCTCCTTGTCGTTGATCTGGCCTTCGCGCAGCATCTTGCGGAACTTCTGGCGGGTTTCGGGCGAGGCGCGATCGCCGACCAGGGCATCGAGCACCCGCTCCTCGGCGTTGGCCTCGGCCTTGGCGTTGACTTGCTTGCGCAGGCGGTCGCGCTCCTGGGTCAGGGCGGTTTCCACCAGATCGCGGATGATGCTTTCCACGTCGCGGCCGACATAGCCGACCTCGGTGAATTTGGTGGCCTCGACCTTGAGGAAGGGGGCCTGGGCCAGTTTGGCCAGACGGCGGGCGATCTCGGTCTTGCCGACGCCGGTGGGCCCGATCATCAGGATGTTCTTGGGCAGCACCTCGTCGCGCAGGGCCTCGGACAGCTGCTGGCGGCGCCAGCGGTTGCGCAGGGCGATGGCGACGGCGCGCTTGGCGTCCTTCTGCCCGACGATGTGGCGATCAAGCTCGGAAACGATCTCGCGGGGGGTGAAGGCGTTCATAGGACTTCCACGGTCAGATTGTGGTTGGTGTAGATGCAGATATCGGCGGCGATCGCCAGCGAGCGCCGGGCGATGACCTCGGGATCGAGATCCTCGCTGACCAGGGCGCGGGCGGCGGCCAGGGCAAAGGGACCGCCCGAGCCGATGCCGATCAGCCCGTCTTCGGGTTCAAGCACGTCGCCCGTGCCCGTCAGCACCAGCGAGACGCCCTTGTCGGCCACGGCCATCATCGCCTCGAGCCGGCGCAGATAGCGATCGGTGCGCCAGTCCTTGGCCATTTCCACGCAAGCCCGGGTCAACTGCCCGGGGTATTGCTCCAGCTTGGTTTCCAGGCGCTCGAACAGGGTGAAGGCGTCGGCGGTGGCTCCGGCGAAGCCGGCGATCACCGAGCCGCCGGCCAGCGGCCGCACCTTGCGGGCATTGGCCTTCATCACCGTATTGCCGAAGGTGACCTGACCGTCGCCGGCGATCACCACCTTACCGTTCTTGCGCACCGACAAAATGGTCGTGCCGTGCCAGACGATGGAATTGTCCGAGGGGGAGGCTGGGGAGGAAGACATGGCGGAGTGGGATCCTCGTCCGGGAAGGGGGCGCGCGGTCGATGGGGGTGGGCGCAAGGCCGCGAAACGGGTGGCGCGCCGCGAAAGCTTTGTTTTAGGCGAAAAGTCACCGACACAACATGGGAAAAACCCCCGTCGCCGGTCAAGGGGCGTCGGAGGGGCGGGTGAAAACACCAGCGGAAAGGTTATCAAGGGGGGGTAACGGTGGCGGGCCGGGGCGGCACCGGGGGGGGGTGCGGCGGCTTATCGGCCGGACCGGGGCTTGGGAGCCCGGGCCGGCCGGCAAGACCGGGTTAGTCCCGCCCGGACAGGCTTTTAAGCAGATCAAGGGCCCGCTTGCGCACCGTATCGGTGGGCAGGCGCCAATAGGCGCGGATCAATTCGAGCGTCTCGTTCTTCTGCAAAGGATCCTGTTCGTAGGCGGGGATCGCCGGCTCGGACAGGCCGGAGCCGGTAATGTCGGGAACAATCGGCGCCAGTCGCGCCGAAGTCACTTCGTCGCCGATATCTTCGAAGAAAAAGGCCACCGGGACGCCCAGAACCTTCGAAATATCGTATAAACGGCTGGCGCTGACACGATTGCTGCCGCGCTCGTACTTCTGGATCTGCTGGAAGGTCACGCCAACGGCGTTGGCGAGCTGTTCCTGACTCATTCCAAGCAGGGTTCGACGCAGTCGCAGACGGCGACCAACATGCACATCAACGGGATCAGGCGACTTATTGATGCCATCTCCCAGGGTCTCTTCGGTTTTTGACCTTCTCACGTTCTTGCCCCATGATCTAGACGGGTTTGACCATGTGAACCCGGTTTTAAAACCTTAGCGTGTCCGGGTTCACGACTCCAGTTCTTTCAAAGGCTGGGCGGCGATGATGGCTTTTTTTATCCTTGCATTCCGCCCATTTACCGCATCCTGACTAGGATGCTTTTGGAGAAATACTCGGCATGCGACAGGCCACCGTCACGCGCGCAACCAAGGAAACAGAGATAACCGTCTGGCTCGACCTGGATGGAACCGGGCAATACGAGGTTTCAACGGGCATCGGCTTCCTTGACCACATGCTGGAGCAAGTATCGCGCCATAGTTTGATGGATCTGCGGGTACATGCCAAAGGTGATACTCACATCGATTTCCACCACACGACCGAGGACACTGGACTGGCGATCGGTCAGGCGGTGACCCAAGCGTTAGGAGATCGCAAGGGAATTCAACGGTATGGCTCGGCTCTCATCCCTATGGACGAGGCGCTGACCCAGGTTGCGGTGGATCTGTCCAATCGGCCCTACCTCATCTGGAAGGTCGATTTTTCCCGGGACAAGCTAGGCGATATGGATACCGAACTCTTCAAGGAATGGTTCCAGGCATTCTCTCAAACAGCCGGCGTAACGTTGCACGTTGCAAATCACTATGGGGAAAACAACCACCACATCGTTGAATCCTGCTACAAAGCCTTGGCACGCGCGCTCCGCCAAGCTTGGGAAATAGATCCCAGGAAAGCGGATGCGGTCCCCTCCACCAAAGGGGTGCTTGGTGGCACCCTCTAGAACACGTTGAGACCGTTTTCCTCATCCTTTGGTCGGATGTTTCGGAAACGGCCGGCGGTAACTGACCATGGAATAATTCAACTCGCAAGTAGATTGAGCATCGATGGGAAACGTTTCCAGGGGTGGCGGGTCACGCCATCCCTTGGCATGACCCTCGCCAACCTGCTAAAACCGCTGCGCGGGCCAGCCGGAAGACGGTCGCTATCGGTGCGATTTTCCACGGTCTTTTGGGTCTTTTCCGCTTTTTTGACAGGCTCCGGGCCCGGGTTGGCGCCCTGCCCGGCGCCCTCATCGGGGTCCAGGCTGTGATGCGTGTCGCGCTTATCGATTATGGCTCGGGCAATCTCCGTTCGGCGGCGAAAGCCCTCGAACGGGCCGCTCGCGACGGTGGAGTCGCCGCCGAAATCGTCGTTACCCGCGATGTCGAGGGGGTCCTGGGGGCCGATCGCGTGGTGCTGCCCGGCGTCGGCGCCTTCGCCAATTGCCGGCGCGGCTTGCAGGGCATCGATGGCATGGTCGAGGCCCTGGCCGAGGTGGCGCTGGTCCGCGCCCGCCCCTTCCTTGGCATCTGCGTCGGCATGCAGCTGCTGGCCGACGAGGGCGTGGAATATGGCCGTCACCCCGGTCTGGGATGGATCGGCGGCACCGTGGAAGCGATCAGCCCGGCCGACCCCGCCCTCAAGATCCCCCACATGGGATGGAACAGCCTGGATTTTCAGGCCGATAGTCATGCCTTGCTCGCCGGCATCGAGCCGGGGACCCATGTCTATTTCGTCCATAGCTACCACTTCCGCCCCGCCGACCCGGCGACGCGCTTGGCCAGCGTTGAATACGGCGGGCCGCTGACCGCGATGATCGGCCGGGAAAATCTGGTCGGAACCCAGTTCCATCCCGAGAAAAGCCAGGCCGCCGGGCTGCGCCTGATCGCCAATTTCCTGCGCTGGGCCCCGTGACCCCCGCCCTGCGCGCGGCCCTTCCGTCCTTTGCCCCCGCCCCTTGTTTTAAGAGACCCCGATGATCTTGTTTCCCGCCATCGACTTGAAGGACGGCCAGTGCGTTCGCCTGCGCAAGGGCGAGATGGATCAGGCGACCGTCTTCAATGACAGCCCGGCCGATCAGGCCGCCGCCTTCGCCCTGGCCGGCTGCCGGTGGATCCATGTCGTCGATCTCAACGGCGCCTTCGCCGGCCGGCCGGTCAACGCCCCGGCGGTCGAAGCCATTCTGGCGGCCGTCGATCTGCCGGTGCAGCTTGGCGGCGGCATCCGTGACTTGGCGGCGATCGATCTGTGGCTCGACAAGGGGGTGCGCCGGGTGATCCTGGGCACCGTGGCCCTGCGCGATCCGCAACTTGTGCGCGAGGCCTGCAAACGCCATCCTGGACGGATCGCCGTTGGCATCGACGCCCGCGGCGGCATGGTCGCCGTCGAGGGCTGGGCCGAAACCAGCGCCGTCAGCGCCCTTGATCTGGCTTTGCGCTTCGAAGACGCCGGGGTGGCGGCCATCGTCCATACCGACATCGACCGCGACGGCCTGCTCGCCGGACCCAATCTCGACGCCACGGCCGCCCTGGCCGAGCGGCTGACCACGCCGGTGATCGTCTCGGGCGGGGTGGCCAGCCTTGACGATCTGCGCGCCATCAGGGCGCGGGCGGCGGCCGGTCTGGAAGGCGTGATCAGCGGTCGGGCGCTCTATGACGGTCGCATCGATCTTGCCGAGGCTCTGGCGGTTCTGGCCGATTAAGCGCGAAGGACGGATCATGTTGAAGATGCGCATCATCCCCTGTCTCGACGTCAAGGACGGCCGGGTGGTCAAAGGGGTTAACTTCGTCGGCCTGCGCGATGCCGGCGATCCGGTGGAACAGGCCCGGCTTTACGACGCGGCCGGGGCCGACGAGTTGTGCTTCCTTGACATCACCGCCAGCCACGAGAACCGCGACACCTTGCTTGATGTCGTCGGCCGCACCGCCGATCAGTGCTTCATGCCGCTGACCGTTGGCGGCGGCGTGCGCACGACCGAGGATATCCGCAAGCTGCTGCTGGCCGGGGCCGACAAGGTGTCGATCAACACCGCCGCCGTCACCCGCCCCGAGTTCGTGCGCGAGGCGGCCGAGACGTTCGGCGCCCAATGCGTGGTGGTGGCCCTGGACGCCAAATCGGTGGGGCCGGGACGGTTCGAGATCTTCACCCATGGCGGCCGCAAGGCCACCGGCCTGGACGCCGTGGACTGGGCCAAGCGCATGGTGGCGCTGGGGGCGGGAGAAATCCTGCTGACCTCGATGGACCGCGACGGCACCCGCCAGGGCTTTAACTTGCCGCTGACCCGGGCGATCGCCGATGCGGTGGCGGTGCCGGTCATCGCCTCGGGCGGGGTGGGTACCTTGGATCATCTGGTCGAAGGCGTGCGCGACGGTCACGCCACCGCCGTGCTTGCCGCCTCGATCTTCCACTTCGGAGAGTATACCATCGCCCAGGCCAAGGCCCATATGGCGGCGGCCGGACTCCCCATGCGGCTTTAGGGCGGCACGCGGAACAGCGGCTTCGCCCGTCGCCGCCATAACGCCGGCTCCCCATTCAAACGGAAGATCGCCGATGACCGATATCCCCCCCGCCGTCTCCCCCCCGCCCGGTCCCGAGATCATCGATGCCCTGGCGGCGGTGATCGCCAGCCGCCAGGGGGCCGATCCCGCCACCTCCTATACCGCCAAGCTGTTTGGCCGGGGCCGGGGCAAGATCGTGCAGAAATTCGGCGAGGAGGCCTTCGAGGTCGGCGTCGCCGCCCTGGTGGAAAGCCCCGAGCAGGTGGTCGCCGAAAGCGCCGATGTGCTTTATCACCTGATGGTGCTGTGGGCCGATGTCGGGGTGACCCCCGATCGGGTCTGGGCCGAATTGGCCCGCCGCTTCGGCACCTCGGGCATCGACGAGAAAGCCGCCCGCAAGAAGTGACCCTGTCTTTCCGGAGCAGTCCCCATGGCCTATGACGACAGCAATATCTTCGCCCGCATCCTGCGCGGGGAAATCCCCTGCGATAAGGTTTTCGAAGACGATCACGTTCTCGCCTTCCGCGACATCAATCCCCAGGCGCCCGTCCATGTTCTGGTGATTCCCAAGGGTCCCTATCGTTCGTGGACCGAGTTCTCGGCCACGGCCTCCGATGGCGAAATCGCCGCCCTGGTGCGCGCCGTCGGCACGGTCGCGGCCGACCTCGGTGTGGTCGAGCAGGGCTACCGGGTGCTCTCCAACATCGGCGCCGATGGCGGCCAGGAAGTGCCCCATCTGCATTTGCACCTGTTCGGCGGCCGACGCCTGGGGCGGATGATCGCCGCCGACTAGCCTCCCACCCTAGAAAACCCCCTCGCCTTCACCATCTTTGGCTGTGTCCTCCCGGAGACTTCCTGTCGGGGGACCGGCCGAAGATGTTCGAGGGGGGACGCGCGGGGATGGCTCTTTTAAAGAAATTAGGCGAAAAATGGACCGTCTTGAATACGGTCTTGTGGCGTTACTATCGAACGACGCCGGCCATGGAAACGATTTATCGGGATTTATTCCTGCGTGATTTGAAGAAATTTCAAATCGAGGATCATTTTTATCCGGTTGGCGGGGCGGCGAACCATGGCTTGTTTTACCTGATCGCCCGGTGCTTCGGCGAATTTGATATTCGCCATGTCCTTGAGCTGGGGGCCGGCCAGACAAGCATCCTGCTCAGCCAGATCAATGCGGTCAAAGGCGATAAAACCACCATTCGCACCGTCGAGCATGACCCGGCCTGGGCCGGGCATGTTCAGCAAAAAGTCTCGCAGGGCATTCATGTGGCCAAGCTGGTCGCCAAAACCATCGAAGGCCAGACGATCTCCCATTACCAAGCCGGATATTTCGACGAAACCCTCAAGTATGATTTCGTTTTGATCGACGGTCCGCCGGCCTATAGCCACGACACCCGGATGAACCGGGTTGGCGCCCTGGAAATCCACGACCATCTGGCCGATGATTTCATCGTGATCATCGATGACGCCGAGCGGCCGGGGGAAGACGCCCTGGTCGGCATGCTGCGCCGTGCTCTGAAACGCCGGGGCGTCGCCTTTCAGGAAACCGCCCTTCTGGCCGGCAAACGCCAGCATGTGTTTTGCGGCGGCGCCTATGCGCGGGCGGCGTATTTCTAAAACAAGCGCCCTATTTGGCGCCCGCGTTGGCCGGGCAGCGGTCGCCGCGCTTGGGATCGCACAGGCGGACGGTCTTGAGCAGGGCGATGGCCTGATCGCGCTCGGGCCCGGTGATCGGCGGCCCCTCATTGCCAAAGGGCGCCGTGCGCCAGATCCGTTGCACCAGATAGGCCCCCTCCCGCCCCTGCAGGAACAGGAAGAACGAGGCCTCGCCAAAGCTCATGTCCTTGCGGCGGTGGCATCCCAGCGTCCAAAAGGCCCGGCCGACGCCGTTCTTGACCTCGGTCTGCGGAACGGCCGCCGTATGGGCCTGACAGGTCTTCTCATAGGCGCCGACCGTGCGCTGATAGGTTTGCTTGATATCGGGCGCGTCGGATCCCCGGGCCATGGTGACGACGACCATGTCCTTCCAGCTATTGCCGTCCTGGGCATTGGGGATGAACACCCCCCGGCTCAGGCTGTCGCCGTCGACGGAATGCAGAACCTTCCAGCCCGGCGGCAGGGTGAACAGCAAGGTCTCGCCGCCGGCCGTTGGCGAGGCCGGGGCGGCGGGGGCCGAAGGTCCCGGCGCCTGGGCGAAGGCCGGAACGGCGGGCGGCGCCAGGACACCGAGGAGAACAAGGGCCGCAAGGGCCAGGGGGCGACGATCAAGCATGGCGCCCAGCCTACCCCGGATGGGCGCCGATGGGGAGGGCCGTCGCGCGCCTCCCCTTACACCGCGCTCTGGCGGCCGGGACCCCGGCGGCGGTAAGACAGCGCCTCGGCGATATGGGTGCGGGTGATGGCGGCCGCGCCTTCCAGATCGGCGATAGTGCGCGCCACCCGCAGCACCCGGTGATAGCCGCGCGCCGAGAGCCGCAGCCGGCCGGTGGCCTCGATCAGCAGGGCCTGCCCCGGGGCGTCGGGAGTGGCGACGCGGTCGAGCAGGGCGCCCGAGGCTTCGCGGTTGGTGGTGATCTTCGTTCCGGCATAGCGTTCGGCCTGCAGGGCGCGGGCCTCGGCGACGCGGGCGGCCACCGTGGCCGTCGCTTCGCCCGGGCGCAGGCGAGCCAGATCGAAGGGGGCGACCGCCGGCACCTCGACATGCAGATCGATGCGGTCGAACAGCGGCCCGGAAATCCGCGCCTGATACTCCTCGGCGCAGCGCGGGGCCCGCGAACAGGCCTGGGCCGGGTCGTCAAGATGGCCGCAGCGGCAGGGGTTCATCGCCGCCACCAATTGGAAGCGCGCCGGATAGGTGACATGCAGATTGGCCCGGCTGACGGCGATGGTGCCGGTTTCCAGGGGCTGGCGCAGGGCTTCCAGGGCGGCGCGCTGGAATTCGGGCAATTCATCAAGGAACAGCACGCCGTTATGGGCAAGGCTGATCTCGCCGGGCCGGGCGCGCAGGCCGCCACCGGCGATGGCGGCGGCCGAGGCGGTGTGGTGGGGATCGCGAAAGGGCCGCCGGCGCAACAGGCGGCCGTTCTCCAGCTTGCCGGCGACGCTGTGGATCATGCTGACCTCCAGCGCCTCGGCCGGGGTCAGCGGCGGCAATAAGCCGGGCAGGCGCTGGGCCAGCATCGATTTGCCCGATCCCGGCGGCCCGACCAGCAGCAGGTTATGGGCGCCGGCGGCGGCGATCTCCAGGGCGCGCCGGGCGGTTTCCTGGCCCTTGACCTCGGACAGATCGGCGATAACCGTGGGGTCGCTGGCGATCTCGGCCCGCGGCCGCCCCAGGATCTGGGTGCCCTTCAGGTGGTTGACCAGTTCAAGCAGCCCGGCCGGGGCCAGAACGTCGCCCGAAGCCGCCCAGGCCGCCTCGCCGCCCTGGGCGGCCGGGCAGACCAGCCCGCGATCGCTGGCCTGGGCGGCCAGGGCGGCGGGCAGAACGCCGGCGACGGCGGCGATCGATCCGTCAAGCCCCAGTTCACCCAGCACCAGATAGCCATCGAGATCGCCGGGATCGAGGATCCCCATGCCGAGCAACAGGCCCAGGGCGATCGGCAGATCGAAGTGGCTGCCTTCCTTTTGCACATCGGCCGGGGCGAGGTTGACGGTGATGCGATTGGGCGGCAGCGACAGGCCGATGGCGGCCAGGGCGCTGCGCACTCGCTCGCGGCTTTCGCCCACCGCCTTATCGGGCAGGCCAACGACGGTGAAGGCGGGAAGGCCGCCGGTGATCGACACCTGAACCTCGATCGCCAGGGTGTCGATTCCCTGGAAGGCCACCGTATGAACCCGCGCCCCCATGCCACTCTACTCCCCACCGCGATCACAACCAGTAGAAGCGGCGCGGCGGGGAAAGAGCAACTTAAAAAAGCACCCGGCGATCAGCCGGCCAGATGGACGATCCACCACACGAAAGCGCCGCTGCCCGCCAACAAGATCAGGGCGAACAGGCTGGCAACCACCGGGCCATAGATCTTGGGGGCTTCGGCGGCCCGCTCGATCGACACCCGGCGCACGCCCAGCACCATCGGACGGATGCGGTTCTCGTGCTTGAACACCAGCGAGCCGACGGCGACCAGGATATGGAGGGCGATCAGGGCGAGAATAACGTTGAACAGCGTCTTATGAACGAAGGTGAAGGTCTTCATCGTCGAACTCGACACCAGCGAGGCCAGCGGCCCGTCGGTGGCGATGTCGTCGGTGGAGAACAGCCCGGTCACCGCCAACAGAGTGAGCAGGGTCAACAGGCCAAGGACCATCAGGGCGCCGACCGGGTTATGGGCGAGGGGCTCCGGCGCTCCCTTGGCCATCGCCTTGAGGTAGCTGATCACGCCCTTGGGCCCGCGCACGAAATGGGTGAAGCGCGAGGTCGGGCTGCCGACCAGTCCCCACAGCACCCGGTAGATGACCAGGGCAAGCACCGCCTCGCCGGCCAGCATATGAACGGAGATGGGCAGCCAGCCCTCGCCGCTGGCGTAGAGCACGATCATCAGCAGCACCAGAACCCAGTGGAAGACCCGCGTCGGCAGATCCCAGACCGCGACCGTGCGGGTCCGCTCGACGGCGATCTTGGGGGGGGGAACGGGGGCGATGGGAGCGGCTTGATCGACGGCCAGGGTATCGTCGTGCATGATAGTCTCCTCGGATGGGCGGCAAGGATCGCGCGCCGCGCGCCCTTGCCCGATCTTCCACCAACGGCGGAAGACAAACACGAAAACAGGGTCTTTCTCGCACCCTGGGGCAAAGGGCGGGGAAAACAGCGATTAAGCGAAAAAGCATCCGGATACACGGCGGGAAGTTTCCCATGAAATGGTCCGGGCGACAAGTGCGGGACCGGAAAGGCGGCCGGCCGGCCCGCCCTGCGCAGCGCCATTGATCGCCCGGGCGAAGTGTGGTGCTCTGCCCGGCGCGCCACCGGAAGGTTTGGACCGGCGAGCGGAAAAACCGGCGGCTGATTTCCGCGCTTTCGCCCGTCCAAACCTTTTGAATCCCGATCGAACCGCGTTGAAGGATCTTGCTTTAACGCGATGTGATCGAGGATGGCCGCCGGTTTTTTACGTATCAGGCTTGCAAGGAGCGTCCCGTCGTCCCGCCCATGAGTGTTTCCCTTCTTCCTTCGCTTCTGCCCTTCGCCCTGGCGGTGGCCGGCGCCGGCCTTGCCGGGTTGGTCGGCCGGCTGCTTGGCCGAGCCGAGCTTGGCGACCGCCTGGCCGGCCTGGGCATCGTTCTGGGGCTGGGGGCGGGCTGGCTGTGGTTGGGCGGGCCGGCGGTGCCGACCATCGCCGCCGATTGGGCGATCGCCGCCGGGGCGCTGGCGACGGCGGGGGGCGTGGTCGCCGATGCCTTGCGGCTTGGCCGGGGGCCGCGTTTGCTGGCCTTGGGCCTGGGGGCGGTGGCCGGCGGCTGGGTGATGGCGGTGGCCGGCGGCGTGGCCGCCGGGCTGTCGGCGCCCACGGCGCTGCTCGCCTGGGGCCTGACGGCGGCGGCGTGGATCGGCGTCCTTCTGCGCCTTGAAGGGCGTGGCGCCTCGGCCCCGGTGGCGGTGCTGGCCGCGGCGCTCGGTCTGGGCGGAGTCGCCTGGGCCCTGGATAACGCCCCGGTGATGGGGTTGGCGCCGGTGTTGATCTGCGCCCTGCTTGGATGGGTCTTGTGGTCGGGCCTGCGCCGTCTGGCGTTCTCGGCCACCGCCTGCGCCGCTTCGGCCGGTTTCACCGTCGCCTTGGCCACTGCCATGGCCTTGGATATGCCCGGCGCCCTGCCCGCCCTGGCGGTCGGCGGCCTGTGCCTGTTCGCCGATGGCACGGCGGCCCGCCTTGTGCCGCCAAGGCGGCGTAAGGTGCCGCGCCATCGTCTGCTGGTCCATGCCGGCCTGTCCCTGGCGCCGCTGCCCATCGCCCTGGCCCTGGCCCTGATCGCCGCCGGCATGCCGGCCCACTAGGCGGTTCGCCGATCCGCCGGGCGCGCCGCGGGGAAAGGACGGTGGACAATCTGTTCTCGCCGCCGTCTGTTGGGGTATAGTGGACGGCCGAACCGATCCAGCGGAGCGCCTGCCGTGACCAACCGCATTCGTCTTGTGGCCGCCATCATCGTGGCGCTGCTGCTGGTCTCTATTGCCGTGCTGGTGATGGGCCCGGCGCCCAACTTCTCCCCCGAAGCCCCCAAACCGAGGTCCGGCGCCCTGGCCCCGGGCCCTGGCGCCACCCCCGGCCCCGCCCCTGGTCCCGCGTCGGGCGCCCTTCCCGCCCCGGCCCCCACCTCCCCGCAATCGGCGGCCAAGCCTTTGGCCTTCGATATCTTGCGCATTGAAAAGGATGGCGCCCTGGTCGCCGCCGGCCGGGCCGAGCCCGGGGCGGCGGTGATCTTGCGCGACGAGCGGGGAATTCTTGCCGAGGGCCGCGCCGGCGCGCGGGGCGACTGGGTGCTGACGCCCAGCCGGCCGCTGGCGGCGGGGGATCATCTGCTGTCGCTTGAAAGCCGTGACGCCAGCGGCCCGCCGCGTGTTCTCGATGAAAAGGTGGCGGTCAGCGTTCCCCAGCCGGCCAGCCCGGCCCCGGTGATCGCCCTGGCCCAGCCTTCGGTCGGGCCTTCGCGCCTGCTGCAGGGGCCGCCGCCGGTCAGCGGAGCGGCGGAGTCGACCGATCTGGTGATCGTCACCGTCGATTACGATGAAAGCGGACGATTGTCGGTGGGCGGCACGGCGGCGCCCGGCGACAGCGTGCGCGCCTATCTTGATAACACGGCGATCGGCGAGGGCGTGGTTGGCGCCGACGGCCGGTGGGCGGTGACCACTCCCTCGCCCCTCGCTCCGGGCCGCTATACCCTGCGCGCCGATGCGATCGGCCCCGGGGGCAAGGTCGGCGGCCGGGTGGAAATTCCCTTCCTGCGTCCCGATGTCCTGCCCAGTCCGGGGGACGGCGGCATGATGTTCGTCGTCCAGCCCGGTAATAATCTGTGGGCGCTCGCCCGCCGGGTCTATGGCGAGGGAACGCGCTATACCGTGATCTATGAAGCCAATCAGGCGCAGATCCGCGATCCCGATCTGATCTATCCCGGCCAGATCTTCGCGGTTCCCGACCAACCCGGGCGCCCCCCGGCCACCTCGTCCCCCTAAAGGGGCGTTTTTGCCGGACCCGGCGGGCGGGCGCAACCCGCCGTCGGCAAAGGGCGTTGAGGGGATTGGGACCCCCCCCCGGCCTGTCCTTCCATCAGAGCGCCCCTCTCGATCGTCGCCCCAGGAACTTTAAAAAAACCGGAGGATATCCCCTTGCGCCGCTTCGACATCGGCTGGAAAACCTACCTGCTTCCCGAGATACATCCCGAGGGCTGGCGGTTCATCAGCATCTTCGCCGCCGTCACCTTTGGACTGTGGCTTTGGCAAGACTGGCTGGTCGTTCCCGGTCTGGTTCTGACCATCTGGTGCGTCTATTTCTTCCGCAATCCCAAGCGCACCGTTCCCGATCGGCTTGGGCTGGTCGTCACCCCGGCCAGCGGCATCGTGCAGATGGTCGGTCTGGTCGATCCGCCGGCCGAACTGGCCCTTGATCCGCCGGGCCCGCGCCAGCGCATCAGCGTGTTCATGAGCGTCTTCGATTGCCATGTGAACCGCTGCCCGGTGGGCGGCACGGTGCGCAAGATCGTTTACGCCCCGGGTAAATTCGTCAACGCCACCCTCGACAAGGCCAGCGCCGACAACGAGCGCAACAGCGTGGTGCTTGATATCGGCCAGAGCCGCGACCTCGCCTTCGTTCAGATCGCCGGGCTGGTGGCGCGGCGCATCCGCTGCGATCTGGTCGAAGGCCAAAGCGTGCTGACCGGCGAGATCATGGGGTTGATCCGTTTTGGCAGCCGTCTTGATATCTATCTGCCGCCCGGCGCCGCGCCGCTGGTCGCCCCCGGGCAAAGCTGTATTTCCGGGGAAACCGTCCTAGCCGATCTGGCTTCGGCCGAACCCGAACGTTTGGGAGTTCTGCGCTGATGGTCCGCCACCCCCACGTCCTGCGCCGGAGCACCCCGCGATTTCAGGGGATGCCGTTCAACAAGATGGTCCCCAATATGCTGACCTTGCTGGCGCTTTGCGCCGGCTTGACGTCCATTCGCTATGGGCTGCATGGGGAATACCAGAAGGCGGTGGTCGCCCTGGTGTTTTCGGCCATCTTCGACGGCCTGGACGGGCGGGTGGCGCGCTTGCTCAAGGGCACCAGCCAGTTCGGCGCCGAACTCGACAGCCTGTCGGATTTCGTCTGCTTCGGCGTCGCCCCGGCGATGCTTTTGTATTTATGGACGATGAGCGGCGCCGGTGGCATCGGCTGGGCCCTGGTCTTGCTCTATGTCGTGTGCTGCGGCCTGCGGCTGGCCCGGTTCAATACCCAGTTGATGGGCGAAAAGGACCTGCCGTCCTGGGCCTATAACTATTTCACCGGGGTGCCCGCCCCGGCGGCGGCCGGTCTGGTGTTGTTGCCGATGATCTTGTCGTTTGAAAGCGGCGCCGATTTCCTGGTCAGCCCGGTGGTTGCCGGGGTGTTCCTGGTTGGTGTGGCGGCGCTGATGGTCAGCAAGCTGCCGACCTTCAGCTTCAAGAAAGCCAAGATCCCCCACGTCTATGTGCTGCCGCTGATGCTGGCCATCGGCGTTTTGGCCGCCTTTCTGGTGACCAATCCCTGGCTGACGCTGGGCGGCCTTGGCCTGTTCTATCTGGCCCTGCTGCCCTTCGGCCTGCGCTCGTTCCGCAAGCTTCAGCGCGAGGCCCAGCAGGTGACGGGCGAAATCGCCGAGGAAACGGTCGGCGCTCCGCCCGAGCCCTGAGTGAAATAACGGGCCGCTTACGGTCGGCCGCGTCGCGGCGGACCATCGAAGGTCTCGCGCGAGCGCCGCGCGAAGCTTTCCAGGCGGCGGGCGACCCGGCGATTAAGCGAGCCCTCGGGGAAGCCGCCGTCGCGGCCGCGCTCGCCCGGGATCAGCCCGGTCAGGATGGCGATGCCCTCGTCGACGGTGGCGATCGGATAAACGTGGAAAAGGCCTGTGTCGCAGGCCTCGACCACCTCGTCGCGCAGCATCAGATTGCGCAGATTGGCGCGCGGAATCAGCACGCCCTGATCGCCGGTCAGGCCACGCGCCGCGCAGACCTCGAAAAAGCCCTCGATCTTTTCATTCACGCCGCCGATCGGCTGGATATTGCCGAACTGGTCGACCGAGCCGGTCACCGCCAGCGACTGGCGGATCGGCGCCTCGGCCAGGGCCGAAAGCAGGGCGTAAAGCTCGGGCGACGAGGCCGAATCGCCGTCGACCTCGCAATAGGATTGCTCGAAGACCAGACTGGCCGCCAGATTGAGCAGGCCGTCGACCGAAAAGCGCGTCGACAGGAAGGCCGACAGGATCAGCACCCCCTTGCTGTGCAGCGGCCCGCCCAGATCGACCTCGCGCTCGATATCGGTGACCTCGCCGCGGCCGACGCGCACGGCGCAGGTGATGCGGCTGGGCCGGCCGAAGCTGGCGCGGCCGTAATCGAGCACGGCCAGCCCGTTGATCTGGCCGACCACCGCGCCGGTGGTCTCGACGCGGATGGTGCCGTCGAGGATCTCTTCGAGCAGCAGGTCGCGGACCCGGCCCTCGCGGCGTTCCTGGGCGGTCAGGGCGCGCTCCACATGGTCGCGGCCGATCACCCCGGCGCCGTCTTGGCGGGCGAAGAACCCGGCCTCGCGCGCCAAATCGATCAGCGGCTCCATGCGCGCGGTCAGCTTGTCCGTATCCTCAGCCAGACGCACGGCGCGATCGACGATGCGGGCGACGGCGCCGCGATCAAGCGGCGGCAGGTCCTCGGCGCGACCGCCCTCGGCCAGAACCCGCGCCAAGCCCAGCACCGCTTCGGGGGTGCGCTTCATCTGGTCGTCGAAATCGGCGGCGACCTTGAACAGGGCGGCGAATTCGGGGTCGCTGTCCCACAGGTCATAGTAGAGATCGGGCTCGCCAAACAGCACGACCTTGAGGGCGAGCGGCAGGGGCGAAGGCTCGGGCGTCGGCGCCGCCACGGCGCCCAAGGCGCGCTCGGCTTCGGTGACAACGCGGATCTGGCCGTGACGCAGGCTGTGCTTGAGGTCTTCCCAGGCGCCCGGCGTCGTCAGCACCTTATGGGCATCGAGCAGTAGAAAGCCGCCATTGGCCCGCTGCAGGGCGCCCGGGCGGATCAGGCTGACCACCGGCGCGCCGGGGGCGGCCACATGTTCCACCCATCCCGAAAGGGCGGCCCGCGTCGGGTTATCCTCGCGAATGATCGGCGCGCCCGCGCCGGGCGCGTGGCTGACCAAAGCTTCGGCCCGCCAGATCTTGCCGGTGGCGCTGTCCTGACTGAGGCGGGCGAAGAGCGGCGCCACATCGGGCAGATCGGCGAAGGCGGCGCCGCCGTCTTCGGCGGCAGGCGCGCTCCATTCGGCCGTCCAATCGGTGGCCAGGGCGTCAACGGCCGCAAGGAACCCCTTGGCCCGCCCGGCGGGCAGGCGCAAGGGGGTCGGGCGCAGGGGATCGGCCGGATCGTGCAGGATCACCCAGTCGTCGGGGGTGGGCTTTTGGCGGGCCGCCTCGGCCAGCAGGGCGCCGGTCAGGGCGCGCTTTCCCGTGCCCTCGGGGCCCATGCAGAACAGATTATACCCCGGCGCCGCCATGGCGAGGGCGAAGGCCACCGCCTCGAGCGCCCGCTCCTGGCCAAGCGGACCCTTGGGCGCGGTCAGATCCGCGGTGGTTTCGAAGGGCAGGCCGGCGGGGTCGCAGGGGCGGCGCAAAGCCGGGGCGCCAAGAGGGGAAACGGTCATGGAAGGCTGCTGATCCTGAAATAAGGAAAAGGGAGGTGACCCTATCACCGCCCAGTCATTTAGTCGTCCTGCGCATCGAGGGCTTCCATATCCGGGTCGGAGAAGCCGAAGTGATGGCCGATCTCGTGGATCAGCACATGGCGGACCAGCAAGGTCAGGTCCTCGCCGGTTTCCACCCAGTAATCGAGCAGCGGCGAGCGATAGAGAAACACCATGTCCGGGGCGAGCGGCTGATCGAGCACGCTTTTGCGATCAAGCGACACCCCCTGATACAGGCCGAGCAGTTCGAAGGGGCTTTCCAGCTCCATTTCGGCGATCACATCGTCATCGGGAAAGTCTTCGACGCGGATGACCAGATCGGCGCAGCGCGAGCGCAGCAGATCGGGAATGGCGTCGAAGGCCTCGCGGGCGATGGCTTCGATATCGGCCAGGGTCGGGGCGAAGGTGAAACGCGGCGTATCGGTCATGGCGGGCCTCGACGAATAAGAGCTTGATCGGGGATCGTTCTGCTCCATGTCACGGAAGTGTTCGCCTTTTCCCCTTCCCGCCGCAAGGGAGAACCGCCGATGACCGACCGTCTTGATGACCCAGCCCTTGACCGCCAGCTTGCCGATCACCCCGATTGGACGATCACCAGCGCCCGCACGGCCCTGACCCGCAGCTTCGGTTTCAAGGATTTCTCCGAAGCCTTCGGCTTCATGGCCCGGGTCGCCCTGGAAGCCCAGGCCCAGGACCACCATCCCGACTGGTCCAACAGCTACAACCGCGTTGATATCACGCTCTCGACCCATGATTCTGGCGGCCTGAGCGCCAAGGACTTCGCCCTGGCCAAGGCGATCGATCGCATCGTCGGGTAGGGGGGGCGCGGGCGGAAGACCCTCTGGACAGCTTGGTCGTTTTACCGGTAGGACAGTCCTGTCCCCCGCCGCCGCCCGTCCCTTGCCCGTCTCCAAGGAACTCCCCTCCGATGTCGTCTTCGCGCGCCACCCTGATCGGGTCCACGGCTGTCTTGATGTGGGGAACCCTTGCCCTGCTGACCACCTGGACCGGGGCGGTGCCGCCCTTCCAGTTGACGGCGATGAGCTTCACCATCGCCTTTTTGCTGATGGCGGCGAAATGGCTGAGTCGCGGCGAGCGGCCGGCCGCCCATCTGCGCCAGCCGGTCGCCGCCTGGATCCTTGGCGTCTTCGGCCTGTTTGGCTATCACTTCTTTTATTTCATGGCCCTGCGCGAGGCGCCGCCGGTCGAGGCCGGCTTGATCGCCTATCTGTGGCCGCTGCTGATCGTCTTGTTCTCGGCCCTGCTGCCGGGCGAGCGGCTGCGCTGGTTCCATGTCGCCGGGGCGCTGATGGGGCTGGCGGGAACCGTGCTGCTGGTCACCCGGGGCGGGGCCATCGCCTTTGATCCGACCCATCTGGTCGGCCATCTGGCGGCCCTAGTCTGCGCCGTGACCTGGGCAACCTATTCGGTGCTGTCACGGCGCTTTGGCACGGTTCCCACCGATGCGGTCGGCTGGTTTTGCGGGGCGACCGCCCTGCTTGCCCTGCCCTGCCACCTGATCTTTGAAACCACCCACTGGCCCGAGGGGGCGGGCCAATGGCTGGCGGTGCTGGCCCTGGGGCTGGGGCCGGTGGGCGCGGCCTTCTTCACCTGGGACCACGGGGTCAAGCATGGGGATATCCAGGTGCTGGGCGCGCTCAGCTATGGCGCGCCGCTGATCTCCACCGCCCTGCTGATCGCCTTTGGCAAGGGCGAGGCGACGGCCCTGGTCGGCGCCGCCTGCCTGTTGATCGTTGGCGGCGCCCTGCTGGCGGGCAAGTCGATGCTCGCCAGATCAAAGCGCGGGGGCTGAGCCCGCCCGCCGCTCAGCCCCAGGGGCCGCGCTGGGGCCGGGGCTGAGCGAGGTCGCCACTGGCCAGGGCGCGCAGCTTGGCCACGCGGTTGGCGGTGCTGGGATGGGTGGTGAACAGATTGTCCATCCGATGGCCGTTCAAGGGATTGATGATGAACAGATGGGCGGTGGCCGGATTCTGTTCGGCCGAGGGGTTTTCGATGCCGCGCGCGGCGCGTTCGATCTTTTCAAGGGCGCTGGCCAGCCACAGCGGCTGACCGCAGATCTCGGCGCCGCCGCGATCGGCGCGGTATTCAGCGGTGCGTGAAATCGCCATCTGCACCATCATCGCCGCCAAAGGCGCCAGGATCATCATCACGATCATGCCGACGGCGCCCAGCGGATTGTTGTTGTCGCGGTTGCCGCCAAAGAAGAAGGCGAAATTCGCCAGCATCGAGATGGCGCCGGCCAGGGTGGCGGTCAGGGTCATGGTCAGGGTGTCATGATGGCGGACATGGGCCAGTTCATGGGCCATCACTCCGGCCAGTTCCTGGGGGGTGAGCGCCCGCATCAGCCCGGTCGTCGCCGCCACGGCGGCGTTTTGCGGATTGCGGCCGGTGGCGAAGGCATTGGGCTGGGGGGTGTCGATCACATAGACCTTGGGCATCGGCAGGCCGCCGCGCTGGGTCAACTGGCGGACGATGCCATACAGGTCGGGCGCGCTGCGTTCGTCGACCTCGCGCGCATTGTGCATGCGCAGCACCATCTTGTCGGAATTCCAATAGGCGAACAGGTTCATGCCGCCGGCGACCAGAAAGGCGATGACCATGCCGCTCTGGCCGCCGATCAGATAGCCGACGGCAAGGAACAGGCCGGTCATGGCGGCCAACATCACGGCGACGCGGAAGAAGCTCATCGCGGGTTCTCCAGGATGGACGGGGCGGCGATCCTGAGATAAGGCAAGGGAAAGCCCCGTCAAGTCACCGATGACGGGTGGCGGCCCTGCGCATGGGGCCCGCCGCCCCGGAGGATCACCATGACATCCAAGGACCCCAGACCCGCCCCCGCCTCCCCCGCCCAAGACGAGGCGGTCCCCGCCCCCCTCGCTCAAGACGAAGCGGTCCCCGCCTCGCCGCCCGCCGACCCCAAGCCGGTGGAACACGGCGGTCCGCGCGGACCCGAGCCCACCCGCTATAACGATTGGGAACGCAACGGCCGCTGCAGCGACTTCTAGGATCTTCCCACGATGGATCCCTTGGTTTTCGCCCTGGTTCTGGGCGCCGCGGCGATGCACGCGGGCTGGAATGCCGTGGTCAAGGTCGGGCTGGACGGTTTCAGCGCCGTGATGCTGATTTCGATGGCGGCGGGGGTTCTGTCGCTGCTCGGCCTGCCCTTCGTGCCCTTTCCCGAGCCGGCGAGCTGGCCGTTCCTGGCGCTTTCGGGCTGTTTGCACATGGGCTATAACGTGGCCTTGATCGGCGCCTATCGCGCCGGCGATTTCGGCCAGATCTATCCGATCGCCCGGGGGGCCGCGCCCTTGATGGTCGCCGTGCTCTCGGCCCTGCTGCTTGACGAGCCGCCCGGGCTGGTCGCCGCCCTTGGCATCGCCCTGCTGGTTGGCGGCGTCTGGCTGATGTCGATCCGCGGCGGGGCGGTCGGCCGAAGCGGCGGTCTGCCCGAACGCCGCGCCCTGCTCGCCGCCCTGATGACCTCGTGCTTCATCGCCGCCTATACCCTGTCAGACGGCTTGGGCGGCCGCGCCGCCGGCTCGGCCCATGCCTATGCCCTGTGGCTTTTCGCCCTTGATGGCGTGCTTGCCCTGTTGGTCACCGTGGTCTTGCGCGGGCGGGCGATCTTCAAGGGCATGGCCCGCGCCCTGCCCGCCGGCATCGGCGGCGGCGCCCTGTCGCTCGGCGCCTATTGGACGGTGATCTGGGCGATGAGCGTCGCGCCCCTTGGTCAAGTGGCGGCCTTGCGCGAAAGCAGCGTGCTGTTCGCCCTGCTGATCTCGGTGGTTTTCCTCGGCGAAAAGGCCAGTCGCTGGCGGCTGGGGGCGGCGGCGCTGATCGCCTGCGGCGCCGGGGTGATCCGGCTGGCCTGAGGGGTTAGGGCTTGTAGTATCCCCGATACCAGTCAACGAAGCGGCGCACCCCTTCTTCGACGCCGATCTTGGGGGCATAGCCGGTATCGGCGGCCAGGGCGCTGACATCGGCCCAGGTGCCCGGCACATCGCCAAGCTGCATGGGCAGCATCTCTTTCTTGGCCGTCACCCCCAGGCAGCCTTCCAGCACCTCGATATAGCGCATCAATTCGACCGGCTGGCTGTTGCCGATGTTATAGACGCGGAAGGGGCCGACCGGGCTGCCCGCCGGATCGGGCTGCGCCGCCCCGCCCGCCATCGCCACCGGGATCTTGGCGCTGGCGCGCAAGATGCCATCGACGATGTCATCGATATAGGTGAAGTCGCGGACCATCTTGCCGTGATTGAACACGCGGATCGGCTCGCCCTTCAGCATCGCCTCGGTGAACAGGAACAAGGCCATGTCGGGCCGGCCCCAGGGGCCATAGACGGTGAAAAAGCGCAGTGCGGTTGACGGCAACTGGTAAATATTGGCGTAGGAATGCGCCATCATCTCGGTTGCCCGCTTGGTCGCGGCATAGAAGGTCAGCGGATGGTCGGCCGGCTGATGCTCGGAAAACGGCTGGGTCTTATTGGCCCCATAGACCGAACTGGTCGAGGCGAAGACCAGATGCTCCACACCGGTTTTGCGGCAGCCTTCCAGCACCGAGAAGGTGCCCATCAGGTTCGATTCCAGATAGGCCCGGGGATTTTCCACGCTGTAGCGCACTCCCGCCTGGGCGGCCAGATGAATGACGCGCCGCGGACGGGCCGCCCGGAAAACCGCATCCACCCCGGCCTCGTCGGCTAGATCAAGGCGATGCTCGGAAAACCCCGGGAAGGCCTTCAGCCGCGCCACCCGCGCTTCCTTCAGCCCGACATCGTAATACGGGGTGTAACAATCGATCCCCACCACCTGCTCGCCCTCTTGCAAAAGACGCAGAGCGACATGGCTGCCGATGAAACCGGCGGTGCCGGTAACGAGAGTGGTCATCCCTTGGGGTCCGTTGCGGCTGAAGAGAGCGGGCGAGGAAAGAAGCCCGGGATGTATAAGCCAAGGGGGGGGCTGTGGAAAGCCGTCAGCGAAAAGGGCCGGACGTTGCCGCCCGGCCCCTCGCCTGCTTGGGTCTTCGCCCGCCGCGTTTTACGCCTGGGGACGATTGGCGATCAGGTCTTCCACCACCGTCGGATCGGCCAGGGTCGAGGTATCGCCAAGGGCGCCGAATTCGTTCTCGGCGATCTTGCGCAGGATGCGGCGCATGATCTTGCCCGAGCGCGTCTTGGGCAGGCCGGGCGCCCACTGGATGATATCGGGGCTGGCGATCGGTCCGATGTCCTTGCGGACCCAGGCCACCAGTTCCTTGCGCAGGGCGTCGGTTTCCTTCTCGCCGGCCACCAGGGTGACATAGGCGTAGATGCCTTGGCCCTTGATGTCGTGGGGGAAGCCGACGACGGCGGCTTCGGCCACCTTGGGATGGGCGACCAGGGCCGATTCGATCTCGGCCGTTCCCATGCGGTGGCCCGACACGTTGATGACGTCATCGACGCGGCCGGTGATCCAGTAATAGCCGTCCTCGTCGCGGCGGCAGCCGTCGCCGGTGAAGTAATAGCCCTTGTAGGTGGAGAAATAGGTCTGCACGAAGCGCTCGTGATCGCCATAGACCGTGCGCATCTGCCCCGGCCACGAGCGGGCGATGCACAGATTGCCCTCGGTCGCCCCGCTCAGTTCGTTGCCCTCGGCATCGACCAGCACCGGCTCGACCCCGAAGAACGGCAAGGTGGCCGATCCGGGCTTGAGCTTGGTCGCCCCGGGCAGCGGCGTGATCAGGATGCCGCCGGTTTCGGTCTGCCACCAAGTATCGACGATCGGGCACCGATCCTCGCCCACCACCCGGTGGTACCAGGTCCAGGCCTCGGGATTGATCGGTTCGCCGACCGAGCCAAGGATGCGCAGCGACGAGCGGTCATGCTTCTTCACCGGCTCCTCGCCCTCGCGCATCAGGGCGCGGATGGCGGTGGGGGCGGTGTAGAAGATGTTGACCTTGTGCTTTTCCACCACCTGCCAGAAACGCGACACGTCGGGATAATTGGGCACGCCTTCGAACATCAGGCTGATGGCGCCATTGGCCAGCGGCCCGTAAACGATATAGCTGTGGCCGGTCACCCAGCCGACATCGGCCGTGCACCAGTAAACCTCGCCGTCCTTGTAGTCGAAGACGTATTCATGGGTCATCGACACATAGACCAGATAGCCGCCTGAGGTATGCAGCACGCCCTTGGGCTTGCCGGTCGAGCCCGAGGTGTACAGGATGAACAGCGGATCCTCGGCGTTCATTTCCTCGGGCTGGCATTCGGCGGGCTGGTTGGCGGTGATCTCGTGGTACCAGACATCGCGGCCTTCGACGGTGTCAATGGCGCCGCCGGTGCGCTTGACCACCACCACCGTCTTGACGCTCGGGCAATGCTCCAAGGCGGTGTCGACGTTCTTTTTCAGCGCCACCTTGCGGCCGCCGCGCAGACCCTCGTCGGAGGTGATGACCAGGGTGCATTCGGAATCCTGGATGCGATTGGCCAGGCTATCGGGCGAGAAACCGCCGAACACGATGGAATGAACGGCGCCGATGCGGGCGCAGGCCAGCATCGCCACCGCCGCCTCGGGGATCATCGGCAGATAAATGCAGACGCGGTCGCCCTTTTTGACGCCCAACTCGCGGAAGGCGTTGGCCAGCTTGCACACCCGCTCGTAAAGATCGCGGTAGGTGATGCGGGCGTCGTCCTTGGGGTCGTCGCCCTCCCACAGGATGGCGGTCTGGTCGCCCCGGGTTTCCAGGTGACGGTCCAGGCAGTTGACCGACACGTTGAGCGTGCCGTCGTGGAACCAGCGGATATGCACGTCGTGGGGATCAAAGGAAACATCCTTCACCGCGGTAAAGGGTTTGATCCAGTCGATGCGCTTGCCATGCTCGGCCCAAAAGGCGTCGGGGTCGGCGATGGAGGACTTGTAAAGATCAAGGTATTGCGCCTCGTTGACCAAGGCGGCTTTGGCGATGGCTTCGGGCACCGGAACCAGAACGGACTCAGACATGTACTCTCTCCCCTTTTTTTCACTAATGTTTCCGCTTTCAGCGGAATTGATCGTTGGCGTAACTCTAAAAGCAACCGGCCTTCGCTGTCATGGGATTTCGCCAAAGACGATGCCGTCGCGCACGGATAGGGCGATCGGCCGCAGGCGATCCCCTTTGCAGGGCCCCTCGACGCAGAGCCCGCTATCGATCAGGAACAGCGCCCCGTGGGTGGCGCATTGAATGTAGCGATGGTCCAGATCGAAAAAATCATCGGGTCTGAAATCAAGCGGGATGTGGTTGTGCGGACAGGAATTGACATAGCCGAAAACCCCCTGGCCCCGGCGAACGACGACAAGGCGCAGCGGCAAGCCGTCGCCATCGCTCACCCTCAGCCCGCGCGCTCCCGGATCGCCCAAATCGGCCAAGGCGCACAGCGCCTGGACGGACCGGGCGGCGGCCATGGGCTAAAGCCCGCCCAGGCCGCGGATCAGCCCCCAGGACGCCTCGTCGACCGATGAGACCGACAGCCGCGACTGGCGCACCAGCCCAAGGTGGGAAAGCCGGGGATCGGCCTTGATCATGGCCAGGGTCACCGGCGTTGGCAGGGTGTGAAGGGCCTTGAAATCGACCATGCCGAAGCGGTGGGCGGGATCGGTCGGGTCGGGGTAGTATTCCTTTACCACCTCGACGATGCCGACGATTCGCTTCTCATTGACCGAATGATAGAAAAAGGCCTGATCGCCCAGCCGCATGGCCTTCATGTGGTTGGAGGCCTGATGGTTGCGCACGCCATCCCAATGTTCGATTCCCTTGTCGAGCTGATTCTGCCACGACCAAGTGGACGGTTCGGATTTCACCAGCCAATAGGCCATTCGCCACCTCTCTTAAGAAGGATGTCAGCCGGCGCGGGTACCCAGAACGATCTTATAGGGGCGGATGATCACCGCCTCGAACAGCCCGGCCTTGCCATAAGGGTCGCCGGCGCAAAAGGCCTCGGCCTCGGCGCGGTCGGCGACATCAAGAACCAGCAGGCTGCCGACCATGCCGGTGCCATCGCCCGAGAGCAGCGGACCGCCAAAGACGATCTTCGCATCCCAGCCATGGGCGTAGTCCAAATGGGCGGCGCGGTTCTCCAGGCGAACGGCGGCGTGGTCGGGCTTATCAACGCAATGCACGGCAAACAACATGGGAAGGGCTCCGCAAGGAAGGGAACGGCCGATCGCCGCCAGGGCGAGGCCGCGGCAAGGCGCAACCATACCAGTCCGCCGGGCGGCGGAACAGCATACCAACCCGCCGGGCGGCGGGAGGGGAGAGCGGCAGGGGGCCCAACACTCACCAAGCAGCCCCCTTCCGGCTTCCCCGGCTAACGGCATGTGAGCCCGCGTGGACCGGGAATCAAGGCGAAGCGAGACGGATCTGTCCCGATGGCGGCTTGATCCCGGGCCTGCTCTCAGGGCGTGGCGGTCTTTGCTGTGGGGTGGATCTGGCTTTCGCTGCCGCCTTCAACCCGCAAGGGGCGCGACAGCAGCGACTCGATGGCCGAGGTCACGTCGTAATCGCCCGACAGCACGCCGTGGATGGCCGCGCAGATCGGCATTTCGATCGCCCAGCGCGCCGCCAGGGCGACCACCGCCGAAGCGGTATGAACGCCCTCGGCGACCGAGCGACGCTCGCCCAGCACCTGATCAAGGGTCCGCCCCTGACCAAGGGCGAAGCCCAGCGAGAAGTTGCGCGACTGCATGCTGGTCGCCGTCAGGATCAGATCGCCCAAACCCGACAGCCCCGACAGGGTTTCCGACCGCGCGCCAAGGGCCCGGCCCAGGCGGGTGATCTCGGCCAGCCCCCGGGTCAGCAGGGCGGCGCGGGCATTGTCGCCCAACCCCAGCCCCTCGACCACGCCGCAGGCGATCGCCAGCACGTTCTTGACCGCCCCGCCAATTTCGGCGCCGACCACATCGGTCGAGGCATAGGGGCGGAAGGTCCGGGTGCCAAGGGCCAACACCAGGGCCTCGGCCAGGGCGCCATCGGCGCAGGCCAGGGTGACCGCCGTCGGCCGGCCCTCGGCCACCTCGCGGGCGAAGGTCGGGCCCGACAGCACGGCCAGGGGTGCTTCGGGAAGAACGGCGGTGGCCACTTCCGACATCCGCGCCCCGCTTCCCTGCTCGACGCCCTTGGCGCAGATCACCATCGGCGCCCGCCCCGGCCAGAGCGGGCGGGCGGTGGTCAGCACCGGGCGCAGGGCCTGGGCCGGGCAGACCACCAGCACGGCCTCGGCGCCGCGCAGGGCCTCGGCCAGATCGGCGGTGGCGTGAAGGCCGGGATCAAGGCTGACGCCGGGCAGGAAGTCCGGGTTCTCGTGGGTGGCGTTGATCGCCCGGGCGACCTCGGGCTCGCGGGCCCACAAGGTTACCCGCCGGCCGGCGCGCCGCGAGGTCTGGGCAAGCGCGGTGCCCCAGGCGCCGCCGCCGATGACGGCGATATGATCGATGATCTGGTTCATGACCCGGGGTTATCACCCATTTGCCCCGGGTCCCGCAAGCGGGACGCGCGGTCGGCGGAGTTTGATCTAGCTTTGGTCGGGCCAGAAATCGCCGTCCATCATCTCCGCCAGCCGATAGGGGCATAGGTCGGGGAAGGCGCTTTCGCCATAGCCCGTCTCGGCGGCGGCCTGACGCCGGGCGCGGCGATAGGCCGACCCAACGGCGGCGTCGATCTGGGCGGTCAGGCTGGGATTGTCCGCCAAAAGATCGGCAAGCTCATCGCGGGTATTGGCGATCGAGAGCCGCCAGGAGGCCCCCCGGTGCGTCGGCTGAAACTGCCATTTTAGCAAATGGAGCAACAAGACCGCCAGACGGGCGACCAGTTCGCGCTTCTCGGCCCGTCCCATGCTTTCGATTTCCTCGGCGATATGGTCGATATCGGCGCTGGAAAGCTGTCCGGAGCGAAGCAAGGCCGCCTGTTCCCGAGTCCAGGCATAGAAATCCCGTTCGTATAAACCGGGCTTGACCATCGCCGCCTCCTTCCCTTCCCCGCCTCCGGCGCGTCTTTACGCCTTCACGCCTCCGGCATGTTATTAAGCTTTTACGCCTCCGGCTCCGGCCGCCTTGGGCGCGTCGGGGTCGAGCGGCCAGCGCGGGCGGGGTTTGAAGTCCATGGTGTCGACCAGCCCCAGGCGCAGGCGCTCGACGCCGACCCAGGCGATCATCGCCGCGTTGTCGGTGCACAGCGCCAAGGGCGGGGCGACGAAGGTCATATCGGCTTGGCGGGCGACCTCGGTCAGGGCGGCGCGCAAGCTGGCGTTGGCCGCCACGCCGCCGGCCACCACCAGCGGCCGGCCACGGCCATGGCGGGCGCTGAAGATCCCGGCGGCCACCCGGCAGCGGTCGGCCAGACAGTCGGCGACGGCGGCCTGGAAACTGGCGCAGAGATCGGCGATATCGCCCTCGCTCAACGGCCCGGGCGGCAGCTTTTCCACGGTCTGGCGCACGGCGGTCTTCAGCCCCGAGAAAGACAGGTCGCAGCCCGGGCGGTCGAGCAGGGGGCGCGGCAGGCGAAAGCGCCGGGGATCGCCGCGCCGGGCCGCCCGCTCCACCGCCGGTCCGCCCGGATAACCCAGGCCCAGCATCTTGGCCACCTTGTCGAAGGCCTCGCCGGCGGCGTCGTCGATGGTGGTGCCCAGGCGCTTGGCCCGCCCCACCCCCTCGACCGCCAGAAGCTGGCAATGCCCGCCCGAGGCCAGAAGCAGCAGATAGGGGAAATCGATGCCGGCGGTCATCCGCACGGTCAGGGCGTGGCCTTCCAGATGGTTGACGGCGATGAACGGCTTGCCCGCCACCTGGGCGATGGCCTTGGCCGTCATCACGCCGACGATCACCCCGCCGATCAGCCCGGGTCCGCCGGTGGCGGCGACGGCGTCGATGTCGTGAACCGTCAGCCCGGCCTCGCCAAGGGCGCGGATCACCAGGGAGTCCACGTGGTCAAGGTGTGAGCGCGCGGCGATTTCGGGCACGACCCCGCCATAGGGGCGGTGCTCCTCAACCTGGGAGAGGAGTGCTTCGGCCATAATTCGCCCACCGCGCCCGTCGGCGGCCGGTTCGACCACCGCGGCGGCGGTTTCGTCACAACTTGTCTCGATTCCGAGAACGCGAAAGGGCATGCTCATTGCCTCTTACACTTGCCTCTTTCAAACGGCGATCCAAGCCCTTACAACAAGCAGCATGATGACCGCTATAGAGAAATCCAAACTCAGAATCGGCACGCGGGGGAGTCCCCTGGCGCTTGCCCAGACCCATCAGGTCCGTGATCTGCTGATCGCGGCCAATCCCGACCTCGGCGAGCCCGGGGCCGTGACCATCGAAGTCATCAAGACAACCGGCGACGCCATCCTTGATCGGCCGCTGTCCGAGCTTGGCGGCAAGGGCCTGTTCACCCGCGAAATCGATGATGCCATGCTTGCCGGCACCATCGATATCGCCGTCCATTCCATGAAGGACGTGCCGACCTATCTGCCCGATGGCATCGTTCTGCCCTGTATGCTGGAACGCGAGGATGTGCGCGACGCCTTCCTCGGCCGCGATCACGCCCGGCTGGCCGATCTGCCCGAAGGGTCGGTGGTCGGTACCGCCTCCCTGCGGCGCGGTGCCCAGATCCTGGCCATGCGTCCCGACATCAAGGTGATATCCTTCCGCGGCAATGTCCAGACCCGGCTGGACAAACTCGCCCGCGGCGAGGCCGATGCCACCATGCTGGCCATCGCCGGCCTCAACCGCCTGGGCATGGCCGATAAGGCCAGCTCGGTGCTCGAGATCGACGAGATGCTGCCCGCCGTCGCCCAGGGCGCCGTCGGCGTCACCTGTCGCGCCGGCGACGAGACCGCCCATCGCTGGCTGGCCCCGCTCAATCACCGGGCCACCCAACTTTGCGTTGAGATCGAACGGGCCTTCCTGACCCGGCTCGATGGCAGTTGCCGGACGCCGATCGGTGGGCTGGCTCGCCTAAAACGCGTGGAGGACCCTAGCGGAACGGTGTTCTTCCGTGGCATGATCATCCGTACCGATGGTAAGGTGATTCACCAAACCACGCGGGAAGGTCTTGCCGCCGACGGAATCGCCCTTGGGGACGATGCCGGGGCGGAGCTTCTTGCGAAAGCCGGCCCGGGGTTCTTCCAGGTCGGCGCTTTGTGACAGTGTCAACGGCTCAAGGCGGACCGGCCCGGGCATGCGCGCACTTATTACACGTCCTTTGGAAGACGCCGATCGCATCGGCGCGCTCTTGCGCGCGCGGGGTGCCGACGTTTTTCTTGAACCCTTACTGATCATTCTGCCGGCCGCGGCTCCCGGCCTTGATCTGACGGACGCCCAGGCGCTGGTTTTCACCAGCGCCAACGGCGTTCGCGCCTTCGCCGATCGCAATGCCCTGCGGCGGCTGCCGGTCTATGCCGTTGGCGAGACCACCGGCACGGTGGCCTCGGCCTATGGCTTTCCCGACGTGCGCATCGCGGGGGGCGATGTGCGGGCTCTGGCCTCGCTGATCCTCGCCCAGGCCAGTCCCGACGCCGGACCGCTGGTTCACATCTCGGGAACCAACGTCGCCGGCGATCTGGCGGGCAGCCTGGGCGCCCACGGGTTTACCGTTCGCCGGGAGCGCCTTTACGAGGCGCGGCCGGCCGCGGCTTTTTCCAAAGAGTTGAAAACCGCTTTCGTCGAACGATCGATGCCGGCGGTTTTCCTGTTTTCTCCACGCACCGCCAGGACCTTCGCCGGGTTGGTCCATAAGGCGGATCTGCTTTCGGCGATGACCGATGTCACCGTCTACGCGCTCAGCCCGGCCGTCGCCGACGCCTTGGAGGGGCTCCCGCTCGGGGCCGTCCGGGTGGCGGCCGAACCGACTCAGGACGCGCTTCTCGGCTTGTTCGACGCCGACCTCTCGGTCGGAAGATCGCCAGCCGCCGCGGTCCGTGCAGAACACCTGGAATCGACCAAAGAAGGGGGACCCCTGGTCATGACCACTGGATCCAAAGAAGATCGT